>NZ_JAPTFQ010000049.1:0-37549 GCF_030985535.1 Stenotrophomonas sp. Sm2128 | reverse complement strand
TGCGCTGTCCTGCGCACACGGCAAGACCGGGGTTGGGCGTCCTGCCCAACCCGCCCGAGGCATGCCTCGGGCCCATGCGGCTCACGCCCCCGCAACCGGACCCACCCCGCCTTCGACAGTTTCCGGAGATCTGTCGGTATCGGGTTGTGGGTAGGTGTCGACCTTGGTCGACACAGTAGATCCATGCCATGCATGGATGAATCACGATTGAAAAACGCTCAACCGACTTCGTACAGCTCCAGCGGCAGGTCGTCGGGGTCGGCGAAGAAGGTGAAGCGTCGGCCGGTGTATTCGTCCACGCGGATCGGTTCGCAGGCGACACCATGCGCGGCCAGGCGCTGGATGAAGGGTTCCAGTGCAGCGACCCGGAACGCGAGGTGGCGCAGACCCTGGGCCTCTGGGCGGCTGGGACGGGACGGCGGCGAGGGGAAGGAGAACAGTTCCAGCTGGCCGCCGTCGGGCAGGGCCAGATCGAGCTTCCAGGAATCGCGTGCGGCGCGGTGGTTCTCGGCCAGCACGCGCAGGCCGAGGATGCGCACGTAGAAGTCCTTCGAGCGTGCGTAGTCGCTGCAGATCAGTGCGGCGTGGTGGATGCCCAGCAGGGCGTCGGAACCGGGGGTCATTGCAGGGTGTCCAGCCAGCGCTGGGCGATCTTCTGCGCCAGCGGATAGGGTTCGGGGGCGTTGCGGTTGGTCAGCACGATCACGGTCAGGTGCTTCTCCGGGTGGCGCACGATCACGTTGCGGAAGCCGATGCTCTCGCCGCTGTGCCATTGCACCGGACCATTCAGCCGCCAGCCGAAGCCGTAGTGCGGCACATCCGGTTCGGGCGTCGATGTCGCGGGGCTGAACATCGCCCAGCGCGAGGCCTTCGACAGCAGGCGGTCGTCGTACAGCGCGGCATCCCAGCGGGCGAGATCGTCCAGCGAGGAGTAGATCCCGCCGTCTCCCAGTACGGCGCTGGTAGTGCTCTGGTCGGTGCGCTGCCAGCGGCCATCGATCCGGCTGTAGCCATAGGCGCGTGCGGCGACCGTGTCCACGCCGTCCTGGTGGGCCACGGTATGCGTCATGCCCAGCGGGCGGAAGATGCGTTGTTGCAGGAAGGCGGCGAAATCCTGGCCGGATGCGCGGCCCACGATCAGTGCCAGCAGTGCATAGCCGCTGTTGCTGTAGCGGTACTGCGTGCCCGGCGCGAAGTTCAGCCGGTCCTGGCGCGACAGCAGGGCCAGCACATCGGCATCGTGTACCTGCCGCGTGTCTGCCGGGTCCATCAGGTCTTCGTAGTCGAGCAGGCCGCTGGTATGCGAGAGCAGGTGGCGGAGGGTGATGCCCGCTGCAGCCGGTGGCAGCTCGGGCAGCCACTGCCGCGCCGGCTGGTCCAGCCCGAGCCGGCCGTCTTCCACCAGCAGCAGCACCGTCGCAGCGGTGAACTGCTTGCTGACCGAGGCCAGCCGGAAGTTGCTGGCGGCTGTGACCGGGGTGCCGTCTTCGACCACCGCAAGGCCGTAGCCACGGCGGAACACCGGCTGCCCGTCATGCAGCACCAGCACTGCGGCGCCGGGCACCTGGCCATCGTAGGCCTGCATCAGGCCGTCGATACCGGCATCCGGTGGGGTCAGCACCGGTGCGCCGGCGCCCGCCAGAGGCAGCAGGCCCAGCACGGCGGCGAACAGGGCGACGGCAGGGCGCATGGTGGCTCCGGAAGCGTCAGGGCGAAGGTGTGGGCGCAGCGCTGGCCGGCTGTGCCATCCAGCGCTCCATCTTGCGGTCCAGCACGTCCAGAGGCATCGAGCCGTCTTTCAGCAGTTCTGCATGGAAGCGGCGCAGATCGAAGGCTGCGCCCTGGCGTGCCTTGGCCTTGTCGCGCAAGGCAACGATGGTGGTCAGGCCGGCGACGTTCGACAGTGCCTGGCCGGGCTGGGCCATGATCCGCTCGACTTCGGCGTTGGCGTCATCGCTGCTCATGTCCACCGTCTTCTGCAGGTAGGCCACGGCCTGCTGCTTGCTCCAGCCCTGTGCATTGACGCCGGTGTCGGCGACGACGCGCGCGGCGCGCAGCAGGCGTGAGTACAGGTAGCCGATACGGTCGTAGGGATCGGTGTAGACGCCGAGGTCTTCACCCAGCGTTTCGGCGTACAGGCCCCAGCCTTCGACGAAGGCGAGATCGCCACCGAGGCGGCGGAAGCGTGGCAGCTTGGCCAGCTCCTGCTGCAGGCCCAGTTGCACGTGATGGCCGGGAATCGCTTCATGCAGGTACTGCACCGGCACGCTCCAGCGCTTGCGGCTGGGCAGGTCGCGGGTGTTGATGTACAGCACGCCGGGCTGCCCGGGCGGCGACGGCTGGTAGGCGGCAGCGGCGGCGGTCAGCGCCCGTTCCGGTTCCACTGCGCGTACTTCCAGCGCGGACTTCGGCAGCGTATCGAGCACCTGCGGCAGGCGCGCGTTGACCTGCTGCTGCACCTGGCGGTAGCGGCTGATCAGTGCATTGGCATCGCTGTACTGGAACTGGCGATCGTTGCGCATGCTGCGCAGCAGCTTTGCCGGCGTGCCACGCAGCTTGGCGTCCTTCATCACCGTGGCGATCTGTGCCTGCAGTTCCTGCACGCGTTGCTCGCCCAGCGCGTGCAGCTGCGCGGCGGTCTGGTCGCTGGCGGTGGTCTGCACGATCAGGTTGGCGTACCAGGCCTGGCCGTCGGGCAGCGCGCCCATGCCGCTGCTGGCGCGTGTGGCCGGCAGGTACTCGGTGGCGATGAAGCCGCGCAGGGCGCGGTAGGCGGGCATGATGCGCAGTTCGATCATGCGCTTGTACTCGGCACTGATGCGCGCCTTGTCTTCGGCCGCAATCGTGTTCGGCATGGTGCGGATCGGCGACCAGAAGATGCTCTCTTCAGCGGTCGGCTTGATCACCGCATCCAGCTGCGGCAGCACCTTCTCCATCAGGTCGCGCGGCTGCACCACGCCGGCCTTCATGCCCTGGCGCATGTTGTCGATGGCCTGGTCGAACAGTTCGGGAATGCCGAGCGAGCGGCGCAACCAGGTGTCATAGTCCTGCACGGTGTTGAACGGCTGCGCGCCCGCGCCGGAGCCGAGGATCGCCATGATGCTGCCGATGTTGTAGTACTGGCTGATCGGCATCATCCAGCTCGGGTAGCGCTCGGCAGCCAGCGAGGCACGCGCGTCACGTACGAAGATCTCGTAACTGAGCAGGTCCTGGCCCTGCAGGCCATCGCTGCCGAGTTTTTCGACCTTGCCCAGCCACTGCGTGGTGAAGTCGTGCGACTGCTGGCGCCAGGCGGCGGACAGGATGTTGGGCAGCTGGTCGTTGTAGCGCGGTTCGCCCTGGAACGTGGCCTGCAGCGGGTTCAACCGCATCGAGGCATCCCAGTACTCGTCGTACAGCCGTTCCAGCTGCACCTGCTTGGGCACGGCACGGGCCGGAGCGACCGGACGCGGCGCAGCGCGGCGCGCCGAACTGCCACGGGCCGGTGCGGTGGCACGGGCGGGCCTGGCCTTGGGCTTGGCGGCCTGGCGGGTCTGCGCAGCGGCAGGGCGGCTGGCCTTCTTCTTCGCTGCTTCGGCCGACGGCACGGCACTGAACAGGAACAACGCGGCAATGGCAGCGGCCAGGACGCGGGGGGAATACGGCATCAAGAAGCTTCCGTGGAACACAGATCGTGGAGCTTGCACGATCCGCGCGCGTACGGCCAGCGTGAAGACGCAGTCAGCTTGGTGGCACTGGGGCTTCAGTCAGCCGCAGCGGCAGCGCGCAGTGCCGCCGCGCGATCGGCGCCCAGATAGCGGGTGATGGCACGCCGCATCAGGTACAGCAACGGAATCAGGGCGACCGCAAAGCCCATCTTGTACACGTAGTTGACGCTGGCGACCGCAAGGAACAGCGAGGTCGGCCAGTGTTGCGGGCCCAGCACGAAGGCGATCCAGATCACCACGAAGCTGTCCACCACCTGCGAGATCGCGGTCGATCCGGTCGCACGCAGCCACACGTGGCGTTCGCCGGTGGCCTGGCGGATACGGTGGAACACCGCCACGTCGATCAGCTGGCCGAGCAGGAAGGCCACCAGCGAACCGGCGATGGTCCACATGCCCTGGCCGAACACGGCTGCGAACGCGGCCTGGTAGTCGGGCACACCGTGGCCATCCATCGACGTGACCCACCAGCTGGCCGGCGCCAGCGAAATGGCCGCGAAGGCGAACAGGAAGCCGTAGCCGATCAGCACCACCGCCAGCCACGAGATGAAGCGCACGCCGCGCTTGCCGAAAAACTCGTTGATGGTGTCGGTCATGATGAACACCACCGGCCACAGCAGGGTACCGGCGGTGAAGCTGAGCGAGCCGGTCTGGCCGAACAGGTTCCAGTTCAGCGGGGCGATGCCCAGCGTGTCTTCCAGCGCGAAGATCTTCACCCCGATCAGCTCGGCCAGCACCGCATTGCCGCAGAAGAACGCGGCCAGCACGATGAACAGCAGGACCGCGCGGTCCTGCAGCGGGCGCTCGATCGGCGCCGGGGTCATTCGGTGCGTTCGCCGGTGCGTTCGCCGGCGCGGGTGAACGGCACGCTGGACGGTGCGACGGCGCCGCCGGAAATGATGAAGCTCATGGCCTGGTCGACGGTCCAGTCAGTCGGGGTCAGCAGTTCCACCGGCACGATTTCCAGGTAGCCCGAGGTCGGGTTCGGCGTGGTCGGTACATACACCGCGGCCAGCTCACGGTCGGTGCCGTGTTCCTTGATCACGCGGGTGACCAGTCCGACCGATTTCATGTCGCGGTGCGGGAAGTCGATCAGCACCACGCGCTGGGTGCTGCCCGGTTCGGTCTGCAGCATGTCCAGCAGCTTCTTTGCGCTGTCGTAGATGATGCTGGCCAGCGGAATGCGCTTGATGACCGCGCCCACCCAGCGCAGCAGGCGCTGGCCGAGCACGCGGCGGCTGGCCACGCCCACCGCCAGGATCACCAGCAGGGTGGCCAGCAGGGCGATGGTGTCCTGGATCCATTCGGCGCGGACCCAGCCGAGGTAGTGCGGGAAGCTTGTCGCGATCTGCTCGGACAGCGGTACCACCAGCGGGCTGGAAATGCCCGACAGCAACACGAACACGAACTTGACCACGACCCAGGTCAGCCAGATCGGCAGCAGGGTCAGCAGGCCGGTCAGGAACAGGCGCTGCAGGGAGGGGCGGGGGACCAGGGCGGGGGCTTCGAGCGACATGTGCGCATTGTAGCGGTCACTGCCGGTCGATTACGCTGGTGGATCGACTGCGGCAACGAGCCATGGAAGGGAAGCTGTGTTGAAGATTCTGCGCGGACTGGGCTGGACCCTGGCGGGCCTGCTGCTGTTGACCATCGTGGTGTGGTGCGCCTCACGCATGTGGCCGGTGCCGGAATCGCGGTTGCAGGCGCAGCAACGGCTGGAAGCGCGGCTGCCGGCGAGCGGGCGCAACGGTTATGCCCTGTTGTGGACGCTGCCGTTCGACGATCTGGATGCCCGCCAGCGCGAGCAGGCGTTGGCCGAGGACGTGCGCCGTTGGGAGGCCGACCTGCGGGGCAGCAGCGGCGGCCAGACACACCTGGTGGCCAACCATGCCGAGCTGCGCTCGCGGCCCGGTGCCAGTTGTGGGCCGGCCGCCAGCGGCTGCCTCGCCCAGGTCCGCGCGGACCCGCAACGCTTCGTGGAGGCCCATGCCGGGCACCAGCAGTTGCACGCGCGGCTGGATCAGCTCGCCGAAGCAGACTACTTCGTATCGCCGTTCCAGCCGAAGGGCGAGGGCATCCTGGTGCCGATGCCGACCTACGGGCTGGTGGTCGATGCCACCAGCGCACGCGCGCTGGCGTTCGTACAGGGTGACATCGACGGTGCCCTGCGCGGCAGCTGCCGGGGAGTGCAGCTGGGCCGGCGGCTGGTGCCCGGTGGCAGCTATCTGGTCGAAAGCATCATCGGCGCCAGCCTGGTACAGGCCAACGCGCAGCTGCTGGCCGACATGCTGGTCGAACTGCCTGCCGATCACCCGCTGCCGGCCGAATGCGAACAGGCCATGCAGCCGATGCGGGCCGACGAGCAGAGCCTGTGCCGTGCGATGCAGGGCGAGTATGCGATGAACCGGGTGGCGATCGAGACCTCGGCGCGGGAATTCGGCGGCGCGCTGGTACTGGACCGCAGCAGCACCCTGGCCCGTGCGGCCGGCAATCTCGGTTGGGCCTGTGGCGCGACGGCGACCGCTGCGCTGGAGGCGGACCGTCCGTTGCCGGCACCGGCGCCGCCGCAGCGTGACTTTGGTTGCCTGTCGAACGTCATGGGTTGCCTGTTGACCGACATTGCCGGTCCGGTCTATCCGGCCTATTCGTCGCGCGCCCAGGACGCCGCGGCGATGCTGCGCCTGCTGGGCGCACAGCGCTGGCTGCGGCAGCAGCCGGGGGATCCGGTGGATGCCCTGCAGCGGTTGCCGGCGCAGTTCGCCTCGCCGGTGCGGGTGCCGCGCTTGTCGGCGGATGGCCGCCATCTGCAGGTGCCGCGCCGCTCGCCGTCCCGCAGCAACGACGAAAGCCCGTGGCTGTCGGTGCCGCTGCAGGCGGAGCCAGCTTCGACTGCGTTGGCGCGCGATTGAGGCGCGCTCAGCGTGCGTGTGGCTTCAACCGCAGGTACACCTGCTTGCGGACTTGGGCGACCACTTCGCCGCTTTCATCGATCACGTCGTTGCTGAACCAGCGCAGCACCTTCTCGCCACTGGCCGCTTCGGCGCGCAGTTCGTCCAGCAGCGCGTCGTCGATGCGGAACGACGTCCGCACGATGCCACGGCCCGGCTTGAGGAAGTCGATGGCGCCGGCGCGGTCCCACACGTAGTAGTCGCGGCCGAGGATGTGCAGCAGGCCGAGCATCCAGAACGGATCGGTCATCGCGAACAGGCTGCCGCCGAAGTGGGTGCCGACGTAGTTGCGGTTCCATGGCCGCAGGCGCAGCTCGACATCGATCTGCCGGTAGTCGGGGGTGATGCGGGTGACGTGGATGCCGGTGAACAGGAAGGGCGGCCAGAGGTTGATGCCGAAGCGGAACAGACGGGCGTTCATGCGGATCCGGGGGCGCTGGGCGAGGTGTCCAGTCTAACCATTCGCATGCGTATGTTGCACCCGGTGGCACCGGTCACGCGCCGCCGTCGATCACATACCCGTCGCGTCCATTCGCTTTGGCCTGGTACAGCGCGGTGTCGGCCCCTTCGACGAAATGATGCGGTTGCAGCTCGCCTTCCGGTACCCGGGTAAACACGCCGATGGTGAGCGTCACCCGATCGTCGCTGCCGTCACCGTGTACCGGCAATGCACGTACGCAGTCGATCAGGTCCTGGATGACAAGCCGCGCGCCCTCGGCCGGGGTATCGGGCAATACCAGCGCGAATTCATCGCCACCGTAACGCGCGGCCATGTCGCGCGGACGCCGCGCATGCGCGCCGATCAACCGGGCGACGTCTCGCAGCACGCGGTCGCCGACCTGGTGGCCATGGCGGTCGTTGTGGCGCTTGAAGTGGTCGACGTCGATCAGCGCCAGGCTCAGCGGCTTGCCGTTGCGTCGTGCGGCGTCGCATTCCTGCTGCAACGCCTGTTCGAAACGCAGGCGATTGCCAAGGCCGGTCAGTGCGTCGCGGTTGGCCTGCCGGTGCCAGGCCGAAATCCGCCAGGTCGCCCAGGCCAGCAGGACCAGCAGGACGCCCAGCAGGGCGGTGGCTGGCGCCCACCAGAGGTTGCTGGTGCGCAACAGCAACCAGCTCAGCAGAGGAGCAAGCGGCAGCGAACACAGCGCCGCCAGCCACGGCAGGCGCAGGCCGAGCAGGATCACGCACAGCGCCACCAGCACCGCGCTGATGGTGTGCTGCCAGAAGCGGGGCAGCACCTCGATCTGCTTGTGCTGCAGCAGCATCGAGGCGATGTTGGCCTGGTACTCGCTGCCGCTCATCCAGAACTCGCGGGTGGTCGGGGTCAGCAGGCGCGGTGCGATGCCGCTGGCGGTCATGCCGACGATGATGCGGCGGCCATGCAGCATCGCCATGTCCACGTGGCCATCGAGTACGTCTGCGTAGGAAACCTGCGGCAACTGCTCGGGAGGTCCGGCATAGCGCACCCGCACGTAGTCGTTGCGCCGCCATTGATAAGGCGAGCCCACCTCGGGATCAGGGTCGGGCAGTCCGCGCACCGCGCCCGCGGGCAGGCCGGTCAGGGCCAGCCCGAGCGCCGGCCAATGCGCCTTGCCGATGCCCGCATGCAGGTAGATGCCGCGGGCGACGCCGTCGCTGTCCACCTCAACGTCGGTGTGGCCGATGGCGGCGGCACTGGCCGCGATCTGCGGAACCGGCAGCATTTCCTCGGCCATGCGATCACCGGCTGCCGGTGCGGCCAGCACCGGCAGCACCACCCGGCCATTGCGACGGATGGCCGCGGCCAGCGCCTCATCCTGGCGGCTGTCGCGGCGGTCCGGCTCGGACAGCATCAGATCCAGCGCGACCCGTTCGGCACCGGCATCGGTCAGGCGATCCAGCAACCGGGCGTGGACCGAGCGCGGCCACGGCCATTGGCCGATGCGTTGCAGGCTGCCTTCGTCGATGGTCACGATCAGCACGCTCGGGTCGGGTCGATAGTCCCAGTTGCCGACCATCGCGTCGTAGGTGGCCTCGTCCTGCCGCCACAGCCATTGGCCCTGGCTGGCGACGAGGGTCAGTATCCCGGCCAGCATGGCCAGCAGGATCCGCTTCGACCACGGCAGCGGCGAGCGCCTCACAACAGCAGCCACAGCAGCAGGGCACCGCCGCCGGTGCCATAGCAGAGGCGACACGGCAGGGCGATCTGCTGGGCAGGCGAGAACTCGCCGGCATGGCCGTCATCGTCGATGTACTGCACGCGCACATGCAGGGTGCCGCGCCACGGACGCTTGAAGCTGACCTGCGGTTCGGCCACGGTTTCGTCGACCAGGGGTGCCTTGAAGTCGCCGCGGCGGTCGACCTGCACGCGATAGCGCTGGCCTTCGCTGCCGGCCTGCCAACGCAGGGTCAGTTCACCGTGCGCGGCCTCGGGCGGTTGCAGCGCAGGATCCACCGGCTCGTTGCTCAGCTGCAGTGGCAGGGCCTGGCCATAGCGCCCCTGGTGCCCATCGGCACTGCGGGAGGCGATCCGCCAGAAGTAGTGACCCGGCGGCAATGGCTGCGCCAGGCGCAGGTCGGTGCCGGTGCTGGTCTGTTCCTGCAGTGGCTGTACGAAGGTGGAATCAGCCGCGATCTGCAGCACACTGCTGCGCGCACCGGGGGCTTGGCTCCAGCGGAAACGCGGGCGGTCGCTGTTGATTGTCTGTCCATGCAGCGGGGCCAGGGTCAGCGGCGGTGGAGGCTGGTCGCTGAGTTCGAAGTCGGCACTGGCGTCGATGCCTTCCACACCCTGCGCATCGACCGCGCGCAGCAGGATGCGCAGCTGGCCCGGCGGCAGATCGCCGATGGCCAGGCGGGTATCGGGGGTGGTGGCAGCGAACAGCAGGATCTCCGGCGTGGCTGCCTCCACCACTTCAACGCGGTAATGCGCGGCGCCGGTGACCGGAGTCCATGCCAGCAGCGTCGGCAACGGGGCCAGGCGCAGTTCATCGTTGCGCAGCTGCGGTGCCGGCAGCAGTACGGAGACTGCGTCCGGAGCGGCGTCTGCGCTGGCGCTGCGGGTGGCCTGTCCGGGCTGGACCATGCGCTGGCCATGGGTGTTGCCGACCTGCACCTTGCCCTGCAGGACCTCGGTGGCCGCGACATCACGACCGTCGCCGGCACTGACCCGGAAGACGGTGCCGCGCACGCTGCTGGTGGCGGTGGGCGCGTCGATGATGTAGCGCGATGCCGGGCCGCGCGCGGGCGTCACCCGATTGCTGGCGCGGCCCTGCTGCAGGCGCAGGCGGGTGTCGACCATGCCGGTGTGGCCATAGCGGCTGAGCTGGTCCAGGCGCAGGCGCGAGTACTCACGCAGCTGCAGGCGCGACGCATCGGCAAATTCCAGCGTGACGCTGGATTCGCCCTCGGTCTGTACGGTGTCTCCGATATGCAGCTGCTCGCCGGCCTGGATGGCGCGGCTGGCGCTGCCGTCTCCACTGGACAGTTCGACCTTGCCGCGGACCGAGAGCACCCGCGCCGGTGCCGGTTCGATGCGCAGCCAGCTGATGGGGAAACGCAGCAGCTGGCCGGGCGGCAGCCGGTAGGGATTGTCGATTCGGTTGTGCTGCTGGAGCTGTTGCCAGCGCACCGAGGGTTTCAGATACACGCCACCCAGATCCCACAGGGTGTCGCCGGGGCGGACCCGGTAGTTCCAGTCCTGCGCGGCGGCGATGGCCGGCAGCAGAAGCAGGGCACAGAGCAGGGCGCCCTGGAAGCGCATGGCAAACAACAGCGAGCGGACGAAGGTCACAGTTTTGCAATCCCGGCAATGCGGGGGTGCAGCTGCAAGACCCCATGGCCCCGACCTCATCCCCCCGAACGGATCGTGGCGGCCCTACGGCCGCCATCGTGCGCATTATTGCCCGCGTCCAGTGCAGGGATTCTGAACGAACCCGGCTTCCGTTCAGAACAGCAGGGAGGCCATCCTGCGGCGGTACTGGCCGACCAGGTCCTCGTCCGAGATCACATTGAAGGCATCGATCAGCGCTTTGCGCGGCAGGCCTTCCTCGAAACTCCGGTCGATCCGCAGCATTTCCAGGAACTGCGCCAGCGCGGCTTCGTCATGGCCGCCGAGCAGCAGCTGCACGCCGCGCAGGTGGCGGGCCTTGAGGTCATTGCCGTTGGCGGCGATGCGCGCGTCCAGCACCTCGGCGGCCGGGGCATCCTTCAGGGCGGCGGCAAAGGACAGCCGGGCGCGGGCGCGCACGGCGCGGTCGTCGGTGGCCAGGTTGGCGGGCAGGCCGTCGATCAGCGTACCGGCTTCGTCCACGCCGCCGATCTGCAGCAGGGCCAGGGCCAGGTCGAGCTTCAGCTCGTCCTTGTCCGGCTCGGCGGCGATCTGCGCACGCAGTACATCCACCTGTGCCTGCGGATCCAACGGCGCTTCGTCCTCGGCGGCAGTGTCGCCGACGTCGGCCGGCACGATGCCGTGCTGGGCCAGGAACTCACGCAGCTGGCCTTCCGGGATGGCGCCGGGGAAGCCGTCCACCAGCTGGCCGCCCTTGACCAGGAACACGGTCGGCACCGAGCGGATCTGGAAGGCGGCGGCAATCTGCTGTTCCTTGTCGACATCGACCTTGGCCAGCTCGAAGGCACCGTTGTATTCGGCGGCCAGTTTTTCCAGCATCGGGCCCAGGGTCTTGCAGGGGCCGCACCACGTGGCCCAGAAGTCGACCAGCACCGGCGTCTGCAGCGACTTCTGCAGGACTTCGGCCTCGAAGGTCGCAGTGGTGGCGTCGAATACGTAGGTCGTCTCGGTCATGGGGGATGCATCGATTGGCGTCTGGAGACCGATTCTATGGTGACGATCGATGCCAGTCTCAACCCGGACTGCGGCAAATGCCCGACAATGCGTCGTTCCCGCCGCCGTTGCTCCTGGAGCCTGCATGACCTCCCCGTCTTCCCTGTTGCGTCTGTCCGGCCCCGCCGCCGCACTGCTGTTCGTGCTGGCGGTGCTGGGCTTCGGCATCGGCCTGGAAGGTTATGCACAGGCGCGGCACCCGGTGGCCCTGCTGGGCGCACACGGCGTGCCGCACGCGTTGGCCTTCAATCTGCTGGGCTTCGTACTGCCGGGCCTGTTGGCGGTGGTCGTGGCCGAGTGTCTGCGCCGACAGCTGCCGGCCAGTGCTGGCTGGGCGCCGCGGGTGGGCAGCCAGATGCTGTTGCTGGGCGGACTGGCCTTCACCGCGATGGGCTTGATGCCGCTGGATGTGGACGATCTGCACGGGCCGGCCAGCCAGCTGCACGCCAGTGCCTGGATGATCTGGGTGCTGGGCTTCGTCGCCGGCACCCTGTTGCTGGGCATCTCGCAGCTGCGCCAGACGCACGGCCGCGCCCTGGGCGGGGTGGCGCTCGCCTGTGGCGTGCTGGCGGCGCTGGCTGCCTTTGCGCTGCAGGGCGTGCTGCCGGCGCCGCTGGCACAACGGCTTGCATTCGCCTGCTGGGCGGTCTGGCTGGCGCTGGCCCTGCCTCTGTCGCGACCGCGCTGAGATCGGCTCCGGGCCCTGCCGACGCCGGCGGTCGGCGGGCAGGATTGGAGACGTTTGCCGCACTGCGGTACGCTGTACCGCTTTGCCGCCGCATCCGCGTGTTCCATGACCAGCGCTGAAACCAACGCCTACGACCCGCAGCAGGTTGAATCCGCCGCCCAGAAGTACTGGGACGCCACCCGTGCCTTCGAAGTCGACGAGACTTCGGACAAGCCGAAGTACTACTGCCTGTCGATGCTTCCGTACCCGTCCGGTGCGCTGCACATGGGCCACGTGCGCAATTACACCATCGGCGACGTGATCAGCCGCTACAAGCGCATGACCGGCCACAACGTGCTGCAGCCGATGGGCTGGGACGCGTTCGGTCTGCCTGCGGAGAACGCGGCAATCAAGAACAAGACCGCACCGGCGGCCTGGACCTACAAGAACATCGAGCACATGCGTGGCCAGTTCAAGGCCATGGGCTATGCGGTGGACTGGTCGCGCGAATTCGCCACCTGCCGCCCGGACTACTATGTCCACGAACAGCGCATGTTCACGCGCCTGATGCGCAAGGGCCTGGCCTACCGCCGCAATGCGGTGGTGAACTGGGATCCGGTCGACCAGACCGTGCTGGCCAACGAGCAGGTCATCGATGGCCGTGGTTGGCGTTCCGGTGCGCTGGTCGAGAAGCGCGAGATCCCGCAGTGGTTCCTGCGCATCACCGATTACGCCCAGGAACTGCTGGACGGCCTGGATGAACTGGACGGCTGGCCGGATTCGGTCAAGACCATGCAGCGCAACTGGATCGGCCGCTCCGAGGGCCTGGAAATCCAGTTCGACGTGCGTGATGTCGACGGCACTGCGCTGGATCCGCTGCGCGTGTTCACCACCCGACCGGATACCGTGATGGGCGTGACCTTCGTGTCGATCGCCGCCGAACATCCGCTGGCCCTGCATGCGGCGAAGAACAACCCGGAACTGGCTGCGCTGCTGTCGGAAATGAAGCAGGGTGGCGTGTCCGAGGCCGAGCTGGAAACCCAGGAAAAGCGCGGCATGGACACCGGCCTGCGTGCCATCCATCCGGTCACCGGCGAAAAGGTGCCGGTGTGGGTCGCCAACTTCGTGCTGATGGGCTACGGCACCGGTGCGGTGATGGCTGTTCCGGGCCACGACCAGCGCGACAATGAAGTGGCAAACAAGTACGGCCTGCCGATCAAGCAGGTGATCGCGCTGAAGGATCCGCGCAACGACGACGAGCGCACCTGGGATGGTGCCCGCTGGCAGGACTGGTACAGCGACAAGAACCGTGCCTTCGAACTGGTCAACTCGGCCGAATTCGACGGCCTGGACTTCCAGGGCGCCTTCGAAGCGCTGGCCGAACGTTTCGAGCGCAAGGCCCAGGGCCAGCGCCGCGTCAACTACCGCCTGCGCGACTGGGGCGTGAGCCGCCAGCGCTACTGGGGCTGCCCGATTCCGGTGATCTACTGCGACAAGTGCGGTGCGGTGCCGGTGCCGGAAGAGCAGTTGCCGGTGGTGCTGCCGGAGGACGTGGCGTTCTCCGGGACTGGTTCGCCGATCAAGACCGACCCGGAATGGCGCAAGACCACCTGCCCGGACTGCGGCGGCGCCGCCGAGCGCGAGACCGATACCTTCGATACCTTCATGGAGTCGAGCTGGTACTACGCCCGCTACACCTCGCCGGGTGCCCGTGATGCGGTCGACAAGCGCGGCAACTACTGGCTGCCGGTCGACCAGTACATCGGCGGCATCGAGCACGCGATCCTGCACCTGATGTATTTCCGCTTCTACCACAAGCTGCTGCGCGACGCGCGGATGGTGGACAGCAACGAACCGGCACGCAACCTGCTGTGCCAGGGCATGGTGATCGCCGAAACCTATTACCGCCCGAACCCGGACGGTTCGAAGGACTGGATCAACCCGGCCGATGTGGAAGTGCAGCGCGACGAGCGCGGCCGCATCACCGGTGCCACCCTGATCGCCGATGGCCAGCCGGTGGTGGTGGGCGGTACCGAGAAGATGTCCAAGTCGAAGAACAACGGCGTGGACCCGCAGGCGATGGTCGACAAGTACGGTGCCGACACCGTGCGCCTGTTCTCGATGTTCGCCGCCCCGCCGGAACAGTCGCTGGAGTGGAACGAAGCCGGCGTGGACGGCATGGCGCGCTTCCTGCGCCGCCTGTGGGCCCAGGTGCAGAAGCACGCCGCCGACGGTGCCGCCCCGGCGCTGGACGTTGCCGCGCTGGACGCCAACCAGAAGGCACTGCGTCGCAAGACCCACGAGACCATCGGCAAGGTCGGTGACGACTATGGCCGTCGCCACAGCTTCAACACCGCCATCGCGGCGGTGATGGAACTGATGAACGCGCTGGCCAAGTTCGAGGACGTCAGCGAGCAGGGCCGTGCGGTGCGCCAGGAAGCGCTGCAGGCCATCGTGCTGCTGCTGAACCCGATCACCCCGCATGCCAGCCACGCCCTGTGGCAGGTGCTGGGCCATGGCGAGACGCTGCTGGAAGACCAGCCGTTCCCGCAGGCCGACGCCGGTGCGCTGGTGCGCGACGCGCTGACCCTGGCCGTGCAGGTCAACGGCAAGCTGCGTGGCACCATCGAGGTGGCCGCCGATGCTGCACGCGAGCAGGTCGAAGCACTGGCTCTGGCCGAGCCGAATGCGGCCAAGTTCATGGAAGGCCTGACCGTGCGCAAGATCATCATCGTGCCGGGCAAGATCGTGAACATCGTCGCTGCCTGATGCATCCTGGGCCGGTCACCCACGCGGTGGCCGGTACCTTCCCGATGCGGGGCCATGCACTTGATGGCCCTGCATTCACGCGGCTTCGGGCAGGCTGTGTGTTGCCGTGATCGCCCGGCTCCGCCAGACTGTCTCCATGACCCGAATCCTGCTTGCCCTCGTTCTTGTCCTCGGCCTTGCCGGCTGCGGTTTCCATCTGCGCAACAAGCTGATGCTGCCGACCGACACGGCGCCGGTGAAGGTGGTCTCCACCGCGCCATACAGCGAACTGGTCAAGCTGCTCAATCGCAGCCTGCTGGCTTCCGGTGCCAAGCTGGCCGACGAGGACAGCAAGGGGCCCAGTACCCAGCTCCAGGTGCTGTCCGAACGCTGGGGCGACCTGCCGATCGCCATCGACTCGCAGGGCCGTGCGCAGGAGTACAGCCTGCGCTATGCGGTGATCTTCATCTTCCGTCGCGAGGATGGCAGCGAGCTGGTGCCGCAGCAGGTGATCGAACTGTCGCGCGACTACGTGTCGCCGCCGACCGACGCCACCGGTACCACCACCGAACGCGAAATCCTGGCCGATGAGCTGCGACGGGAAATGTCCGCGTCGATCATCCGCCGCATCGACAGCGTGGTGCGCGCCGAGATCGAGAAGGGCGGCAGCCTGACGGCGCCGAAGGCCAAGCCGATCGAAGGGGCGGAGCCGGTCGAGCCGGTTCCCGCAGCCAAGCACTGAGTCGCGACGATGGAACTGCGTCCGGAGCAGCTGGCCAGCCAGGGCGCTGACACCCCGCTGGCGCCGGTCTACCTGATTGCCGGCCCGGAAACCCTGCGCGTGCTTGAGGCGGCCGACGCCATCCGTGCACGCGCACGCGCCGCCGGCATCGCCGAGCGGGAAGTGTTCGACGCCGATGGGCGTGATTTCGACTGGAACCAGCTCGACGCCAGCTTCAACGCGCCCAGCCTGTTCAGTGCCCGCCGCCTGGTCGAGGTGCGCCTGCCCAGCGGCAAGCCGGGCAAGGACGGGGCCGAGGTGATCAGCCAGTTCTGCGCCAACCCGGCGCCGGACGTGGTGCTGATGATTACCGCCAACGAATGGAGCAAGGCCCACCAGGGCAAGTGGGCCGAGGCAGTCAATCGCATCGGCGTGCTGTCGGTGGCGTGGGCGATCAAGCCGCACGAACTGCCGGACTGGATCGAGCGCCGCCTGCGTGGCAAGGGCCTGCGTGCCGATCCGGCCGCCGTGCAGCGCCTGGCCGAGCGGGTCGAGGGCAACCTGCTGGCCGCTGCGCAGGAAATCGACAAGCTGGCGTTGCTGGCCGACGGCCAGCCGCTGGACGTGGAACGGATGGAATCGCTGGTGGCCGACGCCGCCCGCTATGACGTTTTCCGGCTGCTGGAAGCCACGTTCTCCGGCCAGCCGCCGGCGGTGCTGCGCATGCTGGCGGGCCTGCGCGGCGAAGGCGAGGCGGTGGCCGCACTGATGCCAATGGTGATCCGCGAGCTGCTGGCTGGTGCCGGCCTGGCGCGGGTACAGGCGCGTGGCGGCAATCTGGCCGCCGAAATGAAATCGCGCGGCATCTGGGAATCGCGGCAAGCGCCCTACAAGCGTGCGCTGCAGCGGCACCCCGAGGGCAAGCGCTGGGAGCGTTTCGTGGCCGAGGCCGGACTGGTCGACCGCATCGCCAAGGGGCGCGCCGACGGTGATGCCTGGCTGGCGCTGGAGCGCCTGCTGGTGGCCGTGGCCGAACCGCGTGCCGTGCGCCTGCTGGCGCGGGCCTGAGTGATGAGCCTGCGGATCTATTACGGGGGCACCTTCGATCCGGTGCACCTCGGGCACCTCGCCATCGCGCGTGCTGCCCGTGACGAACTGCAGGTCGCTGTACGCATGCTGCCGGCGGCTGATCCGCCGCATCGCGCGGTGCCGGGCGCAACCGCTGACCAGCGCTTCACCATGCTCTCGCTGGCCATCGGCGATGAGCCAGGCCTGCTGCTGGACCACCGTGAACTGGACCGCGCCATACGCTTTCCCGGCCGCCCGTCCTATACCGTCGACACCCTGCGCGAACTGCGCGGCGAGTTGGGCCCCAGCCGGCCATTGGCCTGGCTGGTGGGGGCCGACAGCCTGCTGGGCCTGACCCGCTGGCATGAATGGGAGGCACTGTTCGGGCTGGCCCATTTCGTGGTGGCCGAGCGCCCGGGCAGTCCCCTTCAGGCCTCGGTGGATGGCGAACTTGGCCGCGCCCTGGAAGGGCGCTGGGCCGACAACGAGCAGGCCCTGTTCGCCAGTCCGGCCGGGCGCATCCTGCGCCTGCATCATCCGCTGCGCGAGGAATCGGCCAGTGCCGTGCGTGCGCAGATCGCCGCCGGCGGCCCCTGGCGGGCGTTGCTGCCGCCGGCCGTGGCCGACTATGTGGCCGCCCATGGCCTGTACCGCTCCCCTACGCCGTGAATGCCGCCGCCCCGGCTTGCCCGTATAATCGCCCCCACGTTTATCGAGTCGATCCACTTTGAGCAACCAGACCCAGCCCCAGACCATCAAGGTCGATCTGCCCAGCCCGCCGCCGTCCGTGCCGGAACTGCTGGCCAGCGTCCGCCAAGCCACCGAAGACCTGAAGGCCAAGGACCTGGTCGAGATCGATGTGCGCGGCCGGTCCAGCGTTGCCGACTACATGATCGTCGTTTCGGGCACCTCGACCCGCCACGTCAAGTCGATCGCCGATGAAGTCGTGCGCTTTGCCAAGAATCTCGACGTGATGCCGCTGGGTGTTGAAGGCGAGCGCGAAGCCGAGTGGGTACTGGTCGACCTGGGCGACGTGATCGTGCATGTGATGCTGCCGCGCGTGCGTGAGTTCTATGCCCTGGAGCGCCTGTGGACCGTTGGCGACCAGCCGCCGTCCAGCGACGACGAAGTGGCCTGAGCCGCACGTTGATGCATCCCTTCGAGGGCGCCGATGGCGCCGTCGACGTTTTGGAGGACCGTTGATGAAAGCCCGCCTGATTGCTACCGGCGAACGCGCACCCAGCTGGGTGGCGCAGGGCTTCGCCGAGTACCAGAAGCGGCTGTCGCACTGGCTGCCGTTCGATCTGGTGGAAATCGAGCCCGGCCTGCGCGGCAAGGGCCGCGATGCGCGCCGCGCCACCGAAGACGAAGGCAGGCGCGTGATCGCCGCACTGCCGAAGAATGCCTATGTGGTGGCGCTGGATGTGCCGGGCCGCCAGCTCAGTTCCGAACAGCTGGCGCAGCGGCTGGAGCATTGGCGTGGGCAGGGCAGGGACCTTGCCTTCCTGATCGGTGGCCCGGAAGGGCATTCGCCGGAAGTTTCCGCGCTGGCCGACGAAAAGTGGTCGATTGGACCATTGACGCTGCCGCACATGCTGGTGCGCCTGGTGGTGGCCGAGCAGTTGTACCGGGCCGCCGCAATGATTGCGAATCACCCCTACCATCGCGCGTGAAGAGTGGTTATACTAGTCGTCTGCCCGAATAGCTCAGCCGGTTAGAGCACTTGACTGTTAATCAGGGGGTCGTTGGTTCGAGTCCAACTTCGGGCGCCACTTTGAAGAGACCTGCATCGCAAGATGCAGGTCTTTTTTTTTGCGTTGTTGTAGAGCCGAGCCCGCGCTCGACTCTACAGTGCCAGCTCACCGCTGGAGAACGCTACCAGCGTAGCGATGGCCACCACCAGAATGGCGCCGAACAACACCCATTCCCAACGCGTGAATACCTGCTCACCGCGTTGCAGCCGGGTCAGTGCGAACACCACCACGCCGGGCACATACAGCAGCACCGACAGCAGCAGGTTGTCGAGGCCTCCTGCATACACCAGCCACAACGCGTAGGCACTGGCCAGCAGCGCCACCGCGAAGTCACGCCAGCGCACGCCCGGTTCACCCGCATAGGCGTCCCCGCGCCACGCCAGCTGCACGCCGAACGCGGTGGACAGGAAGTAGGGCACCAGGCTCATCGAGGCCGCCAGCAGCACCAGGCCCGTGTAGCTGCCGGAGTTGACCAGCACCAGCAGCAGGAACAGCTGGATCAAGCCATTGCTCAGCCACAGCGCGTTGGCGGGCACGCCGCGCGCATTCTCGCGTCCCAGGAAGGCCGGCATGGTGCCGTCGCCTGCAGCGGCGTACAGCACTTCGGCACACAGCAGCACCCAGGCCAGCAGCGCGCCGAGTACCGAAATGATCGAGCCGACGATGATCACCGTCGCGCCCCACTCGCCAACGATGGCGCGCAGCACGTAAGCCATCGACGGATTGGGCAACCCCGCCAGTTCGGCCTGCGATAGCACGCCCATCGACAGCAGGCTGACCAGCACCAGCAGCAGCCAGACGCCGAGGAAGCCGATCACCGTGGCGCGGCCGACATCGGCGCGACGGGCCGCGCGCCGCGAGTAGATGCTGGCACCTTCGATGCCGATGAATACCCACACGGTCACCAGCATCATGCCGCGCAGCTGCTGGCCGAGATCGCCGAGCGCGGGCGCGCCAAGGAAATCGGCACGGAACACATCCATGCGGAAGGCGCCGGCGGCCAGGATCAGGAACAACGTGATAGGCAGCAGCTTGGCCACCGTCACCAGGCCGTTGACGATGGCGGCGGTGCGCAGGCCGCGCAGCACCAGCAGGTGCACGGTCCAGAGAAGTAGCGACGAAGCGGCCACGGCGGCCGGGGTATTGCCTTCACCGAAGACCGGCATGAAGTGGCCGAGGCCACTGAAGATCAGCACGAAGAAGCTGGCGTTGCCGAGCACCGAGGCAACCCAGTAGCCCCACGCGGCGGAGAAGCCGATGTAGTTGCCGAAGCCTTCGCGCGCGTATGCGTAGATGCCGGTATCGAGATCCGGCCGGCGGTTGGCCAGGGCCTGGAACACGAAGGCCAGCATCAGCATGCCGGCGCCGCTGACCGCCCAGCCGAGCAGCGCCGCCGCCGGACCGGCGCTGCGCGCTACGTTCTGCGGCAATGAAAAGATGCCGGCACCGACCATCGAGCCGACCACCAGTGCGGTCAACGCGGGCAGCCCGAGGCGTTGTGATGTCGCGGCCATGATGTCCCCTGCGGCGCTGATGCCGCTGACCCACGGTAGCGGTGTGCCCGTGAACATGCACGCAAGGGGCCGCAACGACGAAGGCCCGGGCAGGTGCCCGGGCCTTCGACGGTGGTGCGTTGAGCGGTATTACTTGAAGGTGTACTTGGCGCCGACAGTGAAGTAACGGCCGATGGCGCCGCTGAAGTGCATCGGGTTGTAGTTCACGCCGCCATAGGTCAGCGGATCCAGCGGAGCGATGCGATCGAACACGTTTTCGACCGAAGCGCTCAGCTCGAACTCGTCGGTAACAGCCCAACGGCCGGACAGATCGAAGGTGGTGAACGAGGAGATCTTCTTCACCGGCGTGCCGTCGAAGTAGAAGAACTGGTACTTGCCGCCACGCTTGTCGGTGTTGTCCATGCTGGAGATGTAATTGGCAACGCCGCTCACGCTCCAAGGACCCTGTTTCCAGGTGGTACCGAAGTTGATGCGATCCTTCGGCGTACCGATGCAGTTGGTCACGTCGCAGTTGCCGTGCGTGCCCAGGAAGTCATCGGTGCTGCCACCGCTGGTGCGCTCGAATTTCAGCAGGTGGCTCCACTGCAGATCCATCTCCAGCTGGCCCGGGCCGATGTCGAAGGTCTGGCGGATGTCGGTGTCGATGCCGCGAACGCGGGAGGAGCTGGCGTTGATGTAGGCGGTATTGACGGCCAGGATGCTGCCGGTGCCTGCGACGCCGTTGAGCAGGTTGTTGTCGCGCAGGACATTGCCGGCACGGATCGCGTCATCGGTATCGCCCTGGGCGATCTCGTTGGTGCGCTTGATTTCCCAGGCATCGACGGTCAGCGAGGTGGAGCTGGTGGGCTGCAATACGATGCCCACCGAGTAGCTCTTCGACTCTTCTGGCTTCAGGTCCTTGTTCGGACGGGTGATGATCGCAACCGATTGCGAGCCGCAGTCGTCCGGCGAAGCACCCGGGGCCGGGTTTTCACCGTCCGGGCAACGGATCGGATCCGAGGCCGTGGAGAAGGCGGCCAGGCCACCGTCTCCGTTCTCGGCCGGGTTCGGTGCACGGAAGCCTTCGGCGTAGCTGGCGCGCAAGGCGATCCAGTCGGCCGGCGTCCACTTCACGCCCAGCTTCGGCGTGGCCTTGCCTTCACCGCTTTCATACTTGTCGTAGCGCAGTGCAGCGGACAGTTCCAACTGCTCCAGCACCGGTGCCGACAGTTCGACGTAACCGGCGTAGACGTTCTGCGTGCCGTCATAGGCCGAGTAGCCCAGGCCGATGATGTCACCCGTGTCGGTGTAGGTCTGCGGGGTCAGGCTGTTGCTGGTCTTGCGCCATTCGGTACCGATCGCCAGGCCCAGCGGCCCCCCCTTCAGATCCATCAGGCTGCGCGACACGGTGAAGTCGAACATGTCCAGGCTGGACTTGGCGCGTGCGCTGATCTTCGGCGAGATGTAGTCGTACAGTGCCTTGGAGTTCAGGTTGGCATTGTCACCGATGCGCCACACGCCACCGGCACAGTTCGCGTCGCCCAGCGCGCACTTCACGGCGCTGTAGCGCAGGAAGCCGGTGCGCTCGTTGACCAGGTCGGTGCCCGAATGCAGATAGGCGGTGTCATAACTCCAGTCGCCCCAGTTGCCCTTGACGCCGACCAGGAAGCGGTTGAACTCGTTGGTGTTGTCGGTCACGCGCGGGCCGACATCCCAGGCGCTGTAGCGCAGGCGCAACGGGCCGTTGCCCAGGCCGGCAGGCCGGTCAGGATGATTCGGGCCGAGCACCACGGCACCGTCGCCGCTGTTGGCGTTGACCGGGCCACCCGGGTAGCCCCAGCCGCCGGAAACACCGGACGGCGTGTTGCTGAAGGTGGTTTCCTTCTTCGAGTAGCCGATCTCGGTGTAGATCTCGCCGCCCTCGCCGAAGGCGAAGCTGGCACGTCCGAACACGTTGACGTACTTCTCTTCCGGCGAAATGTCGCGGTACAGCTGCGCCGGATCCCACAGGCAGCCCTGCGCGGCCACCGAAGCATCGGTCTGGCCACCAATGGTGGTCAGGCCCTGGCAGCCCGGCAGCGGTACCAGCGTCGCCGGATTGGTCTCGGTGACATTGCGGTCGTCATACACCGAACCGTTCGGTCCGACACCGCCACGGGTCCTGCCGCTGAGGAAGGCGCCGCCCAGGAACTGTGCATTGTTGCCGTAGCCCCACTGCCGGGTGTCGCCGGTGCCGATCCACTTGCGGTTCTTGCGGTCGCTGATCTTGATCGCGTCGCTCTTGCCGACGTCCAGGCTGAAGAAGGCGTTCCAGCCGTCGGTGGCCATGTCGCCGGTACCGGCGGTCAGGGTCGCCTTG
Source organism: Stenotrophomonas sp. Sm2128 (assembly GCF_030985535.1). NCBI lineage: Bacteria > Pseudomonadati > Pseudomonadota > Gammaproteobacteria > Lysobacterales > Lysobacteraceae > Stenotrophomonas > Stenotrophomonas sp. Sm2128. Next base: position 15,265 of record NZ_JAPTFQ010000049.1, on the reverse strand, counting down.
CGGGTATCGCCGTCGCCGTCGCCGGAGACGCCATAGGAGCCACGCAGGATGGCGCCCTGGAAATCACTGCGCAGGATGATGTTGACCACGCCGGCGATGGCATCGGAGCCATAGATCGCCGAGGCGCCGTCCTTCAGCACTTCCACGCGTTCAACGGCGTCGAGCGGGATGGTGCTCAGGTCGGTGAAGACCTTCTGTCCATCATCGGCCAGGCCATAGGTCGCCATGCGGCGGCCGTTCAACAGGACCAGGGTCGAGCCCGCGCCCAAGCCGCGCAGGGAGATGCCGGCGCCACCGCCGGCGAAGCCGTTGCCGAATGATTTGGGAATCGAGCCGGCGCCGTTGGCGGTGATGGTCTGCAGGTATTCGGCAACCGTGGTCTTGCCGGTGCGGTCGATTTCCTGGCGGGTCACCACCTGCACCGGGGACGGTGTTTCGGTGTTGGTGCGCGGAATGTTCGAACCGGTAACCGTGATGCGGTCCAGGTTGGTGGCCTTCTCCTGCGCGAAGGCGGAGGTGGAAGCCACGGCGCCAACCAGCAGCAATGTGCCGCCGGTAAGGATGTGGGTGATGGACGATGCCAGGGTGCAGCGGCGGCGGCTGGCGGGCCGTTGGATCAGGTGTTTCACAGCTTCTCTCCTAACTGGAAAACCGTAGCGTTGAGGGCTGTCTCCGGAGTGTCCGGGACGGGCCAATCTAGGTTTCCGACGAGTGACGAAGTCGTGAAATTTTGCTTAATCCGTAACGTTTGAACTGGAACTTTGCCGAGTTTGGCAGTTCGGTCCCGAAGGCCGGTCCGACAGGCGGTCGGACCGGCCCGGGTCGTCAGTCCGGCAACGAGAACTGCACCGGCACCAAACCGATGGCCGGTACCGCTACACCATCACGCTGGGCCGGTTCAAAGCGCCAGCGCTTGAGCACCTGCTGGCGTGCAGCTTGGTCCAGGTGGCGCGAGCCACTGCTGCGCTCGATGCTGACCGCGACCGGCTGGCCGCTGCTGTCGACCTCCACCCGCAGCAGCACCGTGCCCTGCTCATGGTTGCGCAGTGCGGCGACCGGATAGGCCGGTGGCGGGGCACTGCGGTATTGCAGCTGGGCGCCGGCCAGCGGTGCATGGGTGTCGATGCTCGGCGCGAGTTGCGGCGGGGCCTGTTCGGCGGCCGGCAGCATGATGCCCTGCGTTTCCTCCACGGTCGCGGTTGGGGCCGGCAGTGGCGGTGTCGCCGGCTGTGCCTGCGGTTTCGGCACGACCCGGGCGATTTCCTTCGGTTCCTGCAGCACCGGTGGGGGCGGCGTTGGCGGGATCTTCTCGATCAGCCTGACCGTGGTCTTGTCGCGCGGGACCTGCACGGCCTGGTAGGTCGCCGGGATCAGCAGCAACAGGAACGCGAGCAGGTGCAGGGCGATGGCCGCGCTCCAGGCGGCAACGCGGGCGGGGTCGAAGTGCGGGGATGCAACGGGATACGTACGAACCATGGTCCACCTCCATGCCAGTGACGAAGTCCTCAACGCACCAGGGCCCGTGGCGGGGTTGCCGCACGCGGCTGGCAGCCAATCATTAACGCCAGGCCCCGGCCACTGCCTAGAGGCAGGGGCAGGATCGTTGGGCTGGCCTTCAGCCAGCCGCCCCGGCCCATGAAAAAGGCGGGCCCCTGCGGGACCCGCCTCTGTCTACCGGAACGGATGGGATCAGCGACCCAGCTCGAACACCACGTCCAGATTGACCGACACAGTGGATTCGCCCGGGGCGACCGGCGTGGCCTTGTCCATCGCCGCGCCGGCGGCCATGGTCCGCATCATCGGCATCGGGCGGTAACCACCGCCGGCATTCTCGGAGATGCTGACGATGCGGCGCACCTGAAGGCCGAGCGACTTGGCATAGGTCTGGGCGCGTGCCTGGGCCTTCTTCAGCGCGGCCAGGCGCGCTTCGTCATAGACCGGTTCCGGCTGGTCGATCTCGAAGCTGGGGCCGTTGATCTGGTTGGCGCCCTGAGCGGCCAGCGCGTCCAGCACCTTGCCGAGCTTGGCGATGTCACGGACCTTCAGGCTGACCGTGTTGCTGGCCTGGTAGCCGGTGATCTTCGGCGCTTCGTTGTCGGCATAGCGGTATTGCGGGTTGAGGCTGACGCCGCTGGTCTGCACGTCGCGCTCGGCGATGCCGGCGGCCTTGATCGCGGCGAGCACCTTGTCCATCTGCTGGGCGTTCTGGCGCATGGCGCTGTTGCCATCGGTGGCCTGGGTGACCACGCCGGCCGACAGGGTGGCCACGTCCGGTACGCGGGTGGCTTCGGCATTGGCCGAGATGTTCAGCAGCGTGCCTTCGGCCGCGGCGGCGATCGACGGCGACGACGGGGCGGCATGGGCAGTCATCGAGGTTCCAAGGGCGAGGGACAGGGCAAGCAGCAGCGGGGTGGCGGTCAGGCGCATGGAGAACTCCTTGTTGTGCCGTTGAGGGTGGTGTCGTAGCGATGAACGCGCTGTGAGCCCGTTCGGGGTTGAACGCGTTCCGGGACGGGTTGCCGACGATTCAGGTGGCGGCCTCAGGTTATGCTGTGCCGATGCTCTATCTTGCTTCCCGCTCCCCCCGACGCAACCAGTTGCTGGCCCGACTCGGACGCCCCTTCCAGGCCCTGGACCTGGAGGTCGTCGAGCAGCGCGCGCCCGCTGAAAGCGCCGAACAGTATGTGTGCCGGGTCGCCGCCGACAAGGCGCGCGCCGGCCTGGCCCGGGTGCTGGCCGATGATCCGCAGGCGCGGGTGCTCGGCTCGGACACCGAGGTGGTGCTGGACGGTGAAGTGTTCGGCAAGCCGGCCGACGCCGCCGGCGCCCGCGCGATGCTGGCGCGCCTGGCCGGGCGCACCCACCAGGTGATGACTGCGGTGGTGGTGGTCGGCGCCGACGGGCTGGACAGCGAACTGGTCATTTCCGAAGTGACCTTCGCCCCGATCGCCGCCGCCGACATCGCCGCCTATGTCGCCACCGGCGAGCCGTTGGACAAGGCCGGGGCCTACGCCATCCAGGGCGGGGCCGAGCGCTGGATCGAACATCTTTCCGGCAGCTACTCCGGCGTCATGGGGCTGCCATTGCTGCATACCGATCGTCTGCTGGCGCGCTGTGGCGTGCTGGCCCCCACTGCCGATGCCGCCAGGGAGGCTGCCGATGTCTGAGGAAATCCTGGTCAATGTGACCCCGCGCGAGACCCGGGTCGCGGTGATCGAGAACGGCATGCTGCAGGAACTGCACATCGAGCGCGGTTGGCGCCGGGGTGTGGTCGGCAACATCTACAAGGGCAAGGTGCAGCGGGTCATGCCCGGCATGCAGGCCGCGTTCGTCGAGGTAGGCCTGGAGCGCGCCGCGTTCCTGCACGCCAACGACGTGGTGCGCCCGGCGCCGGTGGCCAGTGCAGACACCGAGAACACGACCCTGCCGCCGCCGGCCAGCGTGCCCATCGTCGAGCTGCTGCGTGACGGCCAGGACATCGTGGTGCAGGTGGTGAAGGACCCGATCGGCACCAAGGGTGCACGCCTGACCACCCAGATCAGCATTCCGTCGCGCTACATGGTGCTGCTGCCGCAATCCAAGGTGGTGGGGGTGTCCGCGCGCATCGAGGATGAAGCCGAGCGCGCCCGCCTGAAGGCCCTGGTGACCGAGCTGTCTGCGCAGCATGGCGGCTACGGCTACATCGTGCGTACCAATGCCGAGGGCCAGCCGGCCGAGGCCATCGCCGAGGACATCGCTTACCTGTCGCGGGTCTGGAACGTGGTCGAGCGCCGCGGCCGCGAAGCGGCCTCGTGCAGCAACATCTATGAAGACCTGAGCCTGCCGCTGCGTTCGGTGCGCGACCTGATCCGCAAGGACGTGGACAAGGTGAAGGTGGACTCGAAGGAAACCTTCGCGCAGCTGCAGGCGTTCGTGGCCAAGTACATGCCGGTGCTGGCCGAGAAGCTGGAACTGTATTCAGGCGATCGCCCGATCTTCGACATGTTCGGGGTGGAGGACGAGATCGGCCGTGCGCTGGACAAGCAGGTGCCGCTGAAATCCGGTGGTTACCTGGTGATCGACCAGACCGAGGCGATGACCACCATCGACGTCAATACCGGTTCGTTCCTCGGCCAGCGCAACCTGGAAGAGACGGTGTTCCGCACCAACCTGGAAGCGGCACAGGCGGTGGCCCGCCAGCTGCGCCTGCGCAACCTGGGCGGCATCATCATCATCGACTTCATCGACATGGACGATGCCGAGCATCGCCGCCAGGTGCTGCGCACCCTGGAAAAGGCGCTGGCCCGCGACCATGCCAAGACCACGGTGTACGACTTCTCGCCGCTGGGGCTGGTGGAGATGACGCGCAAGCGCACGGTGGAAAGCCTGGAGCGCCAGCTGTCGGAAACGTGCCCGCAGTGCAGTGGCCGTGGCAGCATCAAGACCACCGAAACGGTGACCTACGAGATCTTCCGCGAGATCACCCGTGCCGTGCGCCAGTTCGATGCCGCACGCCTGCTGGTGATCGCCTCGACCAAGGTGGTCGCGCGCATCACCGACGAGGAATCCTCGGCGGTGGCCGAGCTGGAGGAATTCCTCGGCAAGAGCATCCGCTTCCAGGCGGACGAGCAGTACCTGCAGGAGCAATTCGATGTCGTTCTGCTCTGATCCTCGCCGGCCGCAGGCCGGCGGTGGCCGATGAGCGCGCCGCCGCGCCTGCGACTGCGAAGGATCCGCCGTCATTTCATTGCCGCCTGCGCGGTAGGCCTGGTCGGGCTGGCACTGCTGGTGGGTACCCTCAGCCAGCTGCTGCCGCTGGCCGAGCGTCACCCCGACAGGATTGCCGCCTGGCTGAGTGAGCGTGCCGGCCAGCCGGTGCATTTCGACCAGCTGCAGACGGCCTGGACCCGGCGTGGTCCACTGCTGCAGCTGAAGGGCCTGCGCATCGGCGCCGGTCAGGGCCTGGCCATTGGCGAGGCCGAAGTGCTGGTGTCGATGTACAGCGGGCTGCTGCCTGGTCGCTCGCTGACCGAGCTGCGCCTGCGTGGCCTGGCGCTGGACCTGCAGCAGGGCGAGGACGGCCGCTGGTCGGTGCGCGGCCTGCCGAAGTCAGACACGGGCGGAGACCCGCTGGACGCGCTGCGCCGGTTGGGCGAGCTGCAGGTGATCGATGGCCGCCTGGGTGTGCATGCACCGGGACTGGGTATCGATACCACCCTGCCGCGTATCGATCTGCGCCTGCGCGTCAATGGCGACCGCCTGCGTGTGGGCGTGCGTGCCTGGGCGCAGACCGATGCCCTGCCGCTGACCGCAGTGCTGGACGTGGACCGCGCGCGCGGCAACGGGCAGGCCTGGCTGGGTGCCGATCCTGTTGATTTCCACGCCTGGTCGCCGCTGCTGGCAGCTGGTGGCGTGCGCCTGCGCGAAGGCAAGGGTGAGCTGAACCTGTGGCTGACCCTGCGCGACTTCGCGCCGGTGGCGCTGACCACCGATTCGGACCTGCGTGACGTGCGCGTCGACGGTGCACCGATGCCCGACGTGGCAACGCCGCAGTTGCAGCTGCAGCGCTTGCAGGCGCGCCTGCGCTGGCAGCGCCAGGCCGACGGTTGGGCGCTGCAGGTACCGCGCCTTCGTTTGAAGACCGAAGACGGCGAACAACAGCTCGATGGCCTGCAGTTGCAGGTTGGCAGGCAGCTGCGGGTGAGTTCCGGCGAAGTACAGGCCGGTACGGCGCTGCGTGCGCTGGCGCTGAGTGATCGCCTCGAGCCAGGCCTGCGCCATTGGTTGTTCCTGTCCAAACCGCAGCTGGATGTGCGAGAGCTGCAACTGGCCGGCGAACGTGATGGCCCGTTGCGGGCACAGGGCGAGCTGCAGTCGCTGGGCTTTGCCAGCGTTGGCAATTCTCCGGGTCTGCGCGGCCTGGGGGGACATTTCGAGGGCGACGCCGATGGCTTCAGCCTGCAGCTGCAACCGCAACGGCAGCTGCAGTTCGACTGGCCCACCGGCTTCGGCGTGCGGCATGACCTGCACCTGGCGGGCCAGATCGTGGGCTGGCGTGACGAGGCCGGTGGCTGGCGTATCGGCACTGCGGCGATGCGCGTGGAAGGCACCGACTACGCGGCCGATGTGCGCGGTGGTGTCTGGTTCCAGGGCGACGGCACGCGGCCCTGGCTGCAGTTGGCGGCCAAGCTGGACAATGTGCCGATGACGGCGGCCAAGCGCTTCTGGATCCACTCCAAGATGAGCAAGGGCGCCACCGACTGGCTGGACATGGCGCTGGCCGGCGGCCAGGTGCGCAATGGCGTCGGCCTGGTCAGCGGTGACCTGGACGACTGGCCGTTCGACAACAACGATGGCCGCTTCGAGGCCACCGGCCATATCACCAACGGCGACATCCGCTTCCAGCACGACTGGCCGCTGATGCGCCAGGTCGACGCCGATATCGCCTTCATCGGCCCCGGCTTCGACATGCATGGGCGCGGGGACCTGGCCGGTGTAGCGGTGCAGAGATTCGAGGCGGGCATCCAGGACTTCGGGCAGCAGCCGCTGTACGTGCGTGCCGATGCGCAGAGCGAGGCCGGCAGACTGCTGGCAATGCTGCGGCAGAGCCCATTGCACAAGGACTATGGCGACACCCTGGACAACCTCACGGCTGCGGGCCCGGCGCATGTGACCTTCGACCTGCTGCAGCCGCTGCACCACGATGAGGGTGGCGGTCACCTGCAGGGCACGGTCGACCTCAATGGTGTGAAACTGGTGGACAAGCGCTTCCAGCTGGCCTTCGACAACATGCATGGGCAGGCGCGCTACAGCAATGGTGGCTTCGGTGCCGAGGAACTGGCGGTGCGCCACCTCGGTCAGGACGGCCGCTTGAGCCTGCGTGCCGGCGGCTACGTGCACGACAGCAGGCTGGCGTTCGAGTCGCAGCTGACGGCCAACCTCGACGCCGGTGTGTTGATTGACCGCGCCCCGGAAATGGCGTGGCTCAAGCCCTATATCGCGGGTAACTCGCCCTGGACCATCGCGGTCAACCTGCCCAAAGTCGCACCGGGAGCGCCCGCACCGCCCAGCGAACTGCGCCTGAGTTCGGATCTGGTAGGAACCCGCCTGGACTTGCCGGCACCGCTGGACAAGCCGGCCACCGAGCCGCTGGCGACCACGGTGGCCGCGCAGCTGCCGATGGGCGCTGGTCGCATCGATGTGGCCTTTGGCCAGCGTCTGGCCCTGGCCGCGCGCAGCCACAACAACCGCACCGGTGTGCAGGTCACCCTGGGCAGCGACCATGCCGATCGCGAGCCGCCGCCCAGCGGACTGTCCGTCAATGGCCGCAGCCCGACTCTGGATGCGCTGGAGTGGATCAGTCTGGCCCGTGGTGGCAACGACGATGACGGCATGCCGCTGCGTGCAGTGGACGTGCAGGTCGGCAAGCTGATGCTGATCGGCGGCGTCTTCGAGCAGACCCGGTTGCAGCTGCAGCCGGGACCGCAGGCGCTGGACGTGCGCCTGGATGGACCTTCGCTGGCCGGCCGCCTGACCGTACCCAACGCCGAAGGAGGCACCATCAGTGGCCGACTCGACCGTGTGCACTGGCAGTCGCTGCCGCCGGCGCCGGGCGCGGCCGCGCCAGCCCGGGTGCAGGCCGGCGCCAACGACATGGACCCGGCCAAGCTGCCGCCGTTCGCGCTGGACATCGCCGACCTGAAGTTCGGCAAGGTGGTGCTGGGCCAGGCGGTGCTGCGTACGCGGCCGCTGGCCAATGGCCTGAACGTGGACGAGCTGCGCTTCCGCGCACCCGATCAGGAGATCGACATCAGCGGTCGCTGGCTGGGTCGCACCGGTGGTGCCCGCACCGAGCTGACCGCGCAGGTGCGCAGCGAGGACCTGGGCGGCCTGATGCAGAACCTCGACTACGGCGGCCAGCTGCGTGGCGGCTCTGGCCAGGCGCAGCTGCTCGCCTCCTGGAGCGGGGGGCCGTCGGACTTCCAGCTGGCCAATCTGCAGGGCAGCCTTGATCTGCACGCGCGTAATGGCCAGCTGCTGGAGCTGGAGCCTGGCGCTGGCCGTGTGCTGGGCCTGCTCAGCGTGACCCAGCTGCCGCGGCGCCTGATGTTCGACTTCCGCGACTTCTTCTCCAAGGGCTTCGCGTTCAACCAGGTCGACGGCAGCGTGCAGTTCGGGCAGGGCATGGCCCGCACCGACAAGGTACTGATCGAGGGCCCGGCGGCGAACATCACCATCCGCGGCCAGGCCGACCTGCGCAACCAGCGGTTCGACCAGACCATCGATGTCAACCCGCGCGCCGGCAACCTGCTGACGGTGGTCGGCGCGGTGGCCGGTGGCCCGGTGGGCGCGGCGCTCGGCGCGGCCACCAATGCGGTACTGTCCAAACCGCTCGGCGAGATCGGCGCCCGCACCTACAAGGTGACCGGTCCATGGAAGGAGCCGAAGGTGGAAGTGATCGAACGCAGCCGCGACAAGACCCCGCCAGCGCCCGCGCCGCGCCCGGCCCCGGCCGTTCCGCCGCCCGTTACCGACCTGCCACGCTCACGCTGAGCGTGGACCTCCTGTTCACGGGGCTTGCCTGAGCGCCCCAGCACCCCCAGATCGAGAACCATGACTGATATCGCCCTGACGCTTGCCCAAGATCGCCTGCTGCGCCCCGGCGGGCTGGATACCGATGGCCTGGAGCGCACCTTCGGCCAGCTGCTCGGTCCCGGCGTGGACTTCGGCGACCTCTATTTCCAGCACGCCCGCCGCGAGAGCTGGAGCGTGGAAGACGGCATCGTCAAGGACGGTGCCCATTCCATCGAGCAAGGCGTGGGCGTACGGGCGATGTCCGGCGAGAAGACCGGATTCGCCTACTCCGACGACATCCATGCCGACGCGCTGCTGGCCGCGGCGCAGTCGGCGCGTGCGATTTCGCGCGAGGGTGGCGCGCAGTCCGGGCGCTCGCTGCTGCGCGGCAATTCACGCGCGCTGTATCCGGCGCTGGATCCCATCGATGGCGTCGGCAACGAGGCAAAGGTCGAGGTGCTGAAGCGCCTGGACGGCTACCTGCGTGCCGCCGACCCGCGCGTGAAGCAGGTGATGGTGAGCCTGTCCGGCGGCGTGGACACGGTGCTCATCGCGCGCAGCGACGGCGTGCTGGGCGCTGACGTGCGCCCGCTGGTGCGCCTGAACGTGCAGGTGATCGTCGAACACAACGGCCGCCGCGAGTCGGGCTATGCCGGTGGCGGTGGCCGCTATGGCTACGGGGAACTGTTCGCTGATGGCCGCCCGGAAGCGTTTGCGCGCGAGGCCCTGCGCCAGGCGCTGGTGAACCTGGACGCCGTGCCGGCGCCGGCCGGCGTGATGCCGGTGGTACTGGGACCTGGCTGGCCCGGCGTGCTGCTGCATGAAGCGGTCGGCCACGGCCTGGAAGGCGACTTCAACCGCAAAGGCACCAGCGTGTACGCCGGCCGCATCGGCGAACGCGTGGCGGCACCGGGCGTGACCATCGTCGACGATGGAACCCTGGACGGGCGTCGCGGTTCGCTCAACATCGACGACGAAGGCCACCCGAGCCAGTGCACCACGCTGATCGAGGACGGCATCCTGGTCGGCTACATGCAGGACAGCCTCAATGCACGCCTGATGGGCATGGCACCGACCGGCAACGGGCGTCGCGAATCGTTCGCGCACCTGACCATGCCGCGCATGACCAATACCTACATGCGCGCCGGCCAGCACGACCCGCAGGAAATGATCCGCTCGGTGAAGAAGGGCCTGTATGCAGTGAACTTCGGCGGCGGCCAGGTCGACATCACCAGCGGCAAGTACGTGTTCTCGGCCACCGAGGCCTACCTGATCGAGGATGGCCGCATCACCGCGCCGGTGAAGGGGGCGACCCTGATCGGCAACGGTCCGGAAACCATGCAGAAGGTGCGCATGGTCGGCAACGACCTGGCCCTGGACGAGGGCGTGGGTATCTGTGGCAAGGACGGGCAGAGCGTGCCGGTGGGTGTCGGCCAGCCGTCGCTGTTGATCGAGGGCATCACCGTCGGCGGTACCCAGGCCTGAGCCGGGCGATGGCCAGCGCCACCGCCCGCTCCAGCGCGGACTCAGTCCTCGTCGGCCTCGTCGGCTTCGACGTGGCCAGCGTCTTCGGCGCTGGCCTTCAGGCCGAGCGCCGCCGGCAGCATCAGTGCGCGCAGCACCTGGTAGATCTCGCGATAGGCACGCGGCGGCTTGTTCTTCGCCTTCTCGGCCTGCGCATTGCGCACCAGCGTGCGCAGCTGCTGGCGGTCGGCCTGCGGATAATCGTCCAGCAGGGCGGCCAGCGCCTTGTCACCTTCGGCCAGCAGGCGCTCGCGCCAGTCTTCCACGCGGTGCATCATCGCCACTTCGCGGCGGCCGGTTTCGCTGTTGGCATCCAGCGCATCGCGGATCGCATCCAGCGTGGCTTCTTCTTCGCGGCGCATGTGCTTGGCCAGGAACGCCAGCTGGCGCTTGTGGGCGATGTGCGCGGTGATGCGCTTGCACTCGGCGATGTGCGGCAGCAGGTCTTCCGGGATCGGCAGGCGCGCCAGCTGGGCCGGTGTCAGCGACACCAGTTTTTCGCCCAGGGCCAGGACGTCGAGCGCGTCGCGCCGGTTCTGGCTGCGGCTCTTGTCGTGGAATTCACCGGTTTCTTCGTCGCGTCCGCGCATCGTCCATACCTGATTTCAAAAAAGTCGCCCGGCGTGATGCCGGGCCCAACCCGTACAGGATAAAGCATTGAACGTGATCGCCCCTGAAGCCGCCGTCGGCGACGACAGCCCGGCCCGGCTGGAACGGCTGGCCGACCTCTCCCAGCAGCTGCTCGACCGCGCCCGCGCGCTGGGCGCCAGCCAGGCTGAAGTCAGCTGCAGCGAAGACCGTGGGCTGGAGGTGAATGTCCGCCTCGGCGAGGTCGAAACCGTGCAGTCCACCCGCGACCGCGGCATCGCCGTCACTGTGTATTTCGGCCAACGCAAGGGCAGCGCCAGCACCGGCGACCTGAACGAGGCCAGCCTGGAGGCCACGGTCGAGCAGGCCTGCGCCATCGCCCGGCATACCGAAGATGACGCGGCCGCCGGCCTGGCCGAGGCGGCGCTGATGGCCACCCACTTCCCGGACCTGGACGGCTGGCACCCGTGGGCGCTGCAGGCCGACGAGGCGGTGGACCTGGCCCTGGCCTGCGAGAACGCAGGCCGTGAGGCCGATGCGCAGATCCGCAATTCCGACGGCGCCTCGGTGTCGAGCATGCAGAGCCTGTCGGTGTACGCCAACTCGCATGGCTTTTTCGGCCGTGAGCGCGGCACCCATCATTCGGTGGGCTGTGCGCTGATCGCCGGCCAGGGCGATGGCATGCAGCGCGATGGCTGGTACACCAGCGCGCTGGCCCGTGAGGATCTGGAGGAGGTGGGCCTGGTCGGTCGTCGTGCCGCCGAGCGCACCGTCGCCCGTCTGCAGCCTCGCTCGATGGCCACCGGCAGCATGCCGGTGCTGTTCGCCCCGGAAGTGGCGCGCAGCCTGGTCGGTCACCTGCTGTCGGCGGTGTCCGGCGGTGCCCTGTACCGCCAGGCCAGCTTCCTGCTGGACAGCGTTGGCCAGCAGCTGTTCCCGGACTGGATGCAGATCGAGGAACTGCCCCACCTGCGTCGTGGCCTGCGCTCGGCCGCCTTCGACGGCGACGGCGTGGCCACCCGGGCCTCGGCTCTGGTCCGCGACGGCGTGCTGCAGCGCTATGTGCTGGGCAGCTACTCGGCACGCAAGCTGGGCCTGCAGACCACTGCCAATGCCGGTGGCGTGCACAACCTGCAGTTGGCCGCCAATGCCGGCCCGCTGCACGACATCGCCCGGCAGATGGGCGATGGCCTGCTGGTGACCGAGCTGATGGGGCAGGGCGTGAACGGCGTGACCGGCGACTATTCGCGTGGCGCGGGTGGCTTCCGGGTCGAGAACGGCGAGATCCAGTACCCGGTGGACGGCATCACCATCGCCGGCAACCTGCGCGAGATGTTCAGCAGCATCGAGGCGGTCGGCAGCGACGTTGATCCCCGCTCGCACATCCGGACTGGTTCGATCCTGTTGGGGCGGATGACCATCGCAGGCAATGATTGATGCCGTCGATGGCGTAAGCTATGCCCGCCTGACGCAATCAGCTGGGTGCTGGTTGGTCAAGACCACCCAATGAAAAGGAGTTTTGTCGTGAGTGAATTCGATAACGTCCCGCCGCCGCCACCGGCCACCGCCGACGTTCCGGCCGACCAGCGCACCATGGCCCTGGCCGCGCACCTGCTGGGCATCTTCACCGGCTTCATCGGCGCGCTGATCATCTGGCTGATCAACAAGGACGATGCTGGCAAGGCCTTCGTGACCGACCAGGCCAAGGAAGCCCTGAACTTCCAGATCACCGTGACCATCGCCATGGTCATCAGCATGATCCTCACCATCGTGATCATCGGCGTGTTCCTGGCCCCGATCGTCGGCATCATCAGCCTGGTGTTCAGCATCATCGCTGCGGTCAAGGCCAACAACGGCGAAGCCTACCGCTACCCGTTCGCGCTGCGCCTGATCAAGTAGGATCGTCCGCACGCGGAACTGAAAACGCCCGGCACTGCCGGGCGTTTTCGTGTGCGGGGAATGCCGGGCCGCGTGCAGCGATCAGTGATCGCGTTCCACCGCCAGCGTCGCCAGCGCGCGCAGCGCGTCGGCTTCCTCGCCATACCCGGCCAGGATCGACTGCATGCGCGCTGCGAGCTCGTGCAGCTGGGCCTTTGCGCCGTCCATGCCAAGCAGGGCGGGGAAGGTGCTCTTGTCCTGCGCCTGGTCCTTGCCGGCAGTCTTGCCCAGCTGTTCGGAACTGGCTTCGACATCGAGGATGTCATCGCGGACCTGGAAGGCCAGGCCGAGTGCATCGGCGAAACTGTCGAGCTGGGCCAGCTGCGGTTCGTGGGCCTGGCCGCACAGCGCGCCCATGCGCACTGCCGCGCGGATCAGCGCGCCGGTCTTGAGCGCGTGCATGCGGGTCAGCGCCGCCAGCGTCTGCTGCTGGCCGGTGGCATCGATGTCCAGCGCCTGGCCGCCACACATGCCGGACGCGCCGGAGGCGTGGGCCAGGGTCTGCAGACAGGCGACGCGCAGGGTAGCCGGCACCGGCGCATCGGCCAGCAGGCCGAAGGCGCGGGTCTGCAGGGCGTCGCCAGCAAGGATCGCGGTGGCTTCGTCGAAGGCGATGTGGGTGGTGGGCTTGCCGCGACGCAGGGCGTCGTCATCCATCGCCGGAAGGTCGTCATGCACCAGCGAATAGGCATGGATCAGCTCGACGGACATGGCCGCCGCATCCAGGCTTTCCGGCTGCGCACCGAACAGGTGACCACTGGCGTAGACCAGCAGGGGCCGCATGCGCTTGCCGCCACCAAGCACCGAATAGCGCATGGCCTGATGCAGGCGCTGCGGTGCCTCGGCAGGCGAGGGCAGGGCGGCATCGAGCTGGCTTTCGATACGGTCGCGCCAGCGCGCGAACAGAACCTCAGCCGTCATGGCTGGGCGGATCGAAGGGCTCGGAGGCTTCCGGCTGCGCCGGATCACTGAGCAGGCGCACGCGCAGTTCGGCCTGCTCCAGTGCCTGCTGGCACTGGCGGTACAGACCGACACCACGCTCGTAAGCACTGAGCGAAGCTTCCAGGCTCAGCTCGCCGGTTTCCATCTGCTCCACCAGCTGCTCCAGCGATTCGAGCGACTGCTCGAACTGGGCGACGGGGGAGGCGTTTTCGGGGGACTTCTTGGCCATGCGGCAAGTGTGGACGGGCCGCGCGCGGGGGTCAATTCACCAGCCGCCCGGGCGCCACTGCAACTGCGCGTCATGCGCCTGCAACCAGGCCTGCAGCGGTGCGGCGATGACCACGTCGGCGGCGGCCAGCAACTGCGGGCCATCAAAGATCAGCGGCAGCTGCGCGCGTCGCCAGGGGGCGAGGTGCTCGCGCTGCAGGCAGTCCTTCAGCGCGTGCGAATGCTGGCGACCCGGCAGCAGGATGCGCTCGCCGCCCACGCGTGCACGGACCTGCAGCGGGCGTTCGAAGGCCGGGGTGCCCTGCAGGCGCAGCTGTCCGCCATCGGGCAGCGGCAGCGGTGCGCGTCCATCCCATTCGACCTGCCACTCGAGGGGAAGCGCAGGTAGCCGGGCCGGCAGCAGGTAGGCGTGGTCGCGCCACTGCTGGATCGCGTGATCGTGCCAGCTCACACGGGCCTGACGATCGTTGCCGGCGGGCAGCAGCTCGTCCAGTGCCTGTTGCAGCACCGTGGCCGGCAGCGGCGCCGCACCGTGGCCGGCCACCCAGGCACGGAGTACACGTGCGGCACGACCCAGTGAGACCTGGCGCAGCAGCTGCAGAGACAGCACGCGTGGAGCGACTTCCAGGTGTGCGATCAGCTCGGCGTCTTCCTCATCGAGCAGTTCGCGGGTCTGCCCGCAATGCGCTGCGCTGCCCGCCAGTGCCGCAGCGGCATGCGGCCAGCGTTGGCGCAACAGCGGCAGCACCTGCAGGCGCAGGAAGTTGCGATCCGCCTGGTCGTCGCCATTGCTGGGGTCTTCGATCCAGTGCAGCGCATGGTGGCGCGCGTAATCGAGCAGTGCACTGCGCGGGACCGCCAGCAGCGGCCGCCACAAGGGGTGTTCGCCAAGGCGGCTGTGCGTGGACATCGCCGCCAGGCCATCGACGCCGGAAGCGCGCAGGGCGCGCAACAGGAGAGTTTCGGCCTGGTCGTCCTGATGCTGCGCCAGTGCCAGCGTTTCGCCGTCGCGCAGTTCGGCCGCGAACGCGGCGCGTCGCGCCAGTCGCGCCGCGCCTTCAAGGCCGAGGCCCGCGCGGTTGTCGACCTGCACACGATGCACGGCCAGTTCAATGCCCCAGGCGTCGCATTGCTGCTGGCAGTGCAGCACCCAGTCATCCGCATCGGGCTGCAGGCCGTGGTGCACGTGCACCGCGCGTAGCGCACTGCCGGAGGCCTGCGCGCAGCGCCACAGCCAGTGCAGCAGCACGGTGGAGTCGACACCACCGCTGTAGCCCACCAGCAGCGGCGCATCCAGCGGAACAAGGGCAGGGAAGGCAGTCACGGTGGCAAGTATAGGGTGGGGTTTACTTGGCAGGGCTGCGCCCTGCACCCGCTACGAGCCAGAGCAACAGCAACAGCAACGGCAGAAGCTGGTTTCCTGAAGGTTGGCCGGGTGGGTCCGGTTGCGGGAGACGCCGTAAACCCGTCCTTGGGGGCTTGGCCGCGGCAC
>NZ_JAPTFQ010000048.1:0-37946 GCF_030985535.1 Stenotrophomonas sp. Sm2128 | reverse complement strand
GTCCGCGGCATGGATGCCGCGGCCAAGCCCCCACGGACGGGTTTACGGCGTCCCCCGCGAACCCGACCGTCCCGGCCTCTGACAGGTTCCGGCGGCGTCCCGCCACGGAATCAACGGAAGAAGGCAAAAGCAAAGGCAAACGCGGGTCGCTGCGCTCGGTGGATCCACGCCATGCGTGGATGGCGGGGACCACGGTAGTGCCGGCCGCTGGCCGGCACCTCCGTAACGTTTGCTCTGGGCCTACGCCCAGGCCTTCGGCCGTGCCAGCAGCCACGCCACGCTCAGCGCCAGCAGCAGCAACGGCAGCCATCCCAACTGGTTCGGGCCGCCCGCCTGCAGCAGCACACCCCCTGCAACGCCTCCGGCGGCGATGGCGAGGTTCCAGCCGGTCACCAGCATCGACTGCGCCAGATCCGCGGCGGCACCCGCACGCCGTGCCAATGCGGTCTGGAACAACGTAGGCACCGCACCGAAGGCCACGCCCCACAGGATCGTGGCCAGCAGCAGCGCGGTCGCGTCGCCCGGCCACAGCAGCAGCGCCAGCACCGGCACGATGAAGCCGATCACCGCCGCCCACACCAGCGTGCGCAGATGACGGTCCACGCCCCAGCCGGCAATGCCGATGCCGGCGATGGCGGCCACGCCAAAGGCCAGCAGCAGGCGGTCCAGCCACGGGCCGGCGCCGGCCTCCACCGCCAGCGGTTCGATGTAGGTGTAGAGCACGTTGTGCGCCAGCACGTACAGCACCATCACCAGCAGTGCACTGCGCACGCCCGGCATGCGCCACACCGTGCCCAGCGGTATGCGCCGGCCAGCACCGGCGGCGGGCAAGGCCGGCAGTGCCCAACGCGCATACGCCAGCAGCCCCACGCCCAGCACGCTCATCAGCGCGAACGCCCAACGCCAGCCGATCTGCTGGCCCAGCAAGGTGCCCGCCGGTACGCCCAGTGACAGCGCCAACGGCGATCCGACCATCGCCACCGCGATTGCCCTGCCCTGCAGCGACGGCACCACCATGCGCGCGGCGTAACCGGCCACCAGCGACCACAGCAGGCCACCACTCACGCCGGCCAGGAAACGCGCGGCCAGGATCAGCGGATAGCTGCTGCTCAGTGCGGTCAGCGTGTTGACCAGCACGAAGCCGGCAATCGCAGCGAGCAGCAAGGGGCGTCGCGGCAGGCGCTGGGTCAGTGCGGTCATCGGCAAGGCGGCCATCACCGAGCCCAGTGCGTACACGCTGACCAGCTGGCCGACCGCCGCATCACTCACGCCGAGGCTGTCGCCCATCGGCCGCAGTACACCGGCCGGCAGGGTCTCGGTCAGCAGAGTGATGAAGCCGCCACCGGCCAACGCCAGCAGGCCGGCCCATGGCAGGCGCGTGGCTTCACCGGCGGGGCTGGCTGCATCGATGGCATGGCCGCTCATCCCACGGTCCCCATATCGGTATACACCGCATCGCGCAGTTGATCGACGAAGGCACCGTCCATGCCTTCGTAAAGGGTGTTGGTCAGCGCCACCACGCTCAGCCCACGCACAGGATCGACAAACCAGCTGTGCCCGTAGGCACCGCCCCAACGCCATGTACCTGCGTTCTGCGGCGTGCCGCTTGCGGCCGCATCGCGCAGCACCGCAAAGCCCAGGCCGAAGCCCCAGCCGGCCGGTTCCGGCGGTCCCTGCTCGCCGACCTGCGGGCTGGCCATCTCCGCTGCCAGTGCGGACGGCAGGAGGCCTGAACGCTGCACATCAAGCAAGGCTTCCAGCACCGCCATCACGTCATCGGCGGTACCGACCAGGCCGGCCCCGGCCGAGGGGAAACGGCTGGCATCGGTGGCGCGCGCGAGGCTGTATTCGATGCCGACCGTACCCTCGAACGGAGCGACCACCTCGCCTTCCTGCAGGCGATGCGGCTGCGGCGCGTCGCTTACATAGGGCGTGGCCAGGCGTGCCGCGTTGCGCGCAGCAAAGGCGGTGTCGCGCAGGCCCAGCGGTGCGGCCAGCAAGCGCTCGTACAGTGCCTGCAGCGTTTCACCCGTCGCTGCTTCGGCAACGGCACCGGCAACGTCCACGCCCAGCGAGTAGAGCCATTGGCTGCCCGGTGCGAACAGCAGTGGCGCCTGCGCGATGCGGCGCACGTTGTCGGCCAGGGAGAGCGGGTTCGCGTCCAGGCCATCGCTGACCCCAGCGCGCGCATACGGGCCGTCGGCATCGGCTTCGAGGAAGCGATAGCCCAGCCCGCTACTGTGGCTGAGCAGTTGGCGCAGGCTGATCGGCGGCGTGCTGCCGTCGGCCAGTGCCGGGCGGAAGTCCGGCAGCCAGCGCTGCACCGGCATATCGAGGTCGAGCACGCCGTCTGCTACCAGGCGCAGGATCACCGTGGTCAGCAGCGGCTTGCTGACCGATGCCAGCCGGAACAACTGGTCGCGCTGCATCGGCGTGGCCGTCTCGCGATCGGCCAGCCCGGTCGCGCTGGCGTGGCGCAGCACACCGTGCTCGCGCACCAGCACCACCGCACCGACCAGGCGCTGCGGGTGCACCTGCTGCAGCAGCCGCTGCACCGATGGCAGTGTCGGCGTGGGTTCAAGGGAAGGAGCGGCATTCATCGCGGGAATCCGTGGGGGAGAGGCCCGCCACGTTAGGCAGCACGGCGCAGCGCAAAAAGCCGGTTGCCGCTCCGGGCATCATGGACCGTGCAGTCCGCAATCGGCATGATGGCCGGAACTGCAAGGCCGCAACGGTCCCAACGCCACCCCGCACCACAGTGTTGCGATGGCGGAGCCGTCCACTACGGCCGCGCCGACCTACCCTGCCGCTTTCATCGCCCACACGCCCATGTCAGTCCTGGACAACCTCGCCAACCTGCAGACCTTCGTGCACGCGGCCGATACCCGCAGCTTCGTCGAGACCGGGCGCCTGCAGGGCATCTCGGCCTCGGCCGCTGGCAAATGCGTTGCCCGCCTGGAGCATGCGCTGGGCGTGCGCCTGTTCCACCGCAGCACGCGCAGCATCACCCTCACCGCCGAGGGCCAGCTGTTCCTGGCGCGCTGCCGGCGCATCCTCGACGAGCGCGATGCCGCACGCACCGAGCTGGCACAGCCGCACGCCACGCCTCGCGGCACGCTGCGCATCGGCCTGCCGTTGGTGGGCGACCTGACCCTGCCGCTGATGGCCGAGTTCATGGCGGCCTATCCCGATATCCGCCTCGACCTCGATTTCAGCG
The DNA here is from genome assembly GCF_030985535.1 of Stenotrophomonas sp. Sm2128. Classification (NCBI taxonomy): domain Bacteria; kingdom Pseudomonadati; phylum Pseudomonadota; class Gammaproteobacteria; order Lysobacterales; family Lysobacteraceae; genus Stenotrophomonas; species Stenotrophomonas sp. Sm2128. The sequence goes on along the minus strand of NZ_JAPTFQ010000048.1, from coordinate 34,729 downwards.
ATCGGCTGGTCGACGTCATCGAGGAAGGATTCGATGCCGTGCTGCGCGTCGGCGAGCCCAGCGACTCACGCATGAACGCACGACGCCTGGGTGTGTTTCCACGCCGCATCGTCGCCTCACCCGCCTACCTGCAGCGGCGCGGCACGCCGCGCACACCGGCCGATCTGATGCAGCACACGCTGCTGCACTATCGCTTCCCCAGTACCGGCAAGCTGGAACTGTGGCCGATCCACTGGCCCGACCATGAAACACCGCAGGAGCTGCCGGTGCACATGGTGGCCAACACCATCGAAGCGCGCGTGGCATTGGCCCTGCGTGACATCGGCCTGGCCTTCGTGCCCGTGCACTCGGTGCGCGATGCACTGGCCGACGGCCGGCTGGTCACCGTTCTGGACGAGCACGTGCACTCCTGCGGCATCTTCCACCTGCTGTGGCCCTCCGGCCGCCACGTGCTTCCGAAGCTGCGGGTGTTCATCGACTTCGTCAGCGCGCGCCTGGAAACCGTGCCGTAGGAGATCGATCCACCCCATGCCCGGCCCACAGTAGTTCCACGCCATGCGTGGATGCCTTTGTAGAGTCGCGCCATCAAACCATTCAGCCAGCCCCGCTATACTGGCCGCTCATTCCTCCCAGAGGCTCGCGACCAATGCGCCATTGATGCCGCCGTCTTCCCACCAGACGGCCTGACTCTTCCCGCCCCTGCGCGCAGGGGAGAACCCGGCATCCATGGAGGTCGCATGACCCCGCATTCCCTCACGCTCGATCGCGTGTCGTATCGATTGGCCGACGGCCGCCCGCTGTTTTCCGATCTGACGTTTTCCTTCGAACCAGTCGCCACCGGCCTGGTCGGTGCCAATGGCGCCGGCAAGAGCGTGCTCGCACGCCTGCTGGTCGGACGGTTGCTGCCCGACACTGGCCAGGTGCGCGGCAGTGGCCGCGTGTTCCTGTTGCCGACGCCCGGCTATCCGCCCGCCGGCACGGTCGGTGAACTGGCCGGCGTCGGCGCGGAACTGGCTGCACTGCAACGCATCGAAGCCGGCAGCGTGGACGAGGCCGACTTCGCCTGCGTCGGCGACCGCTGGGATCTGCGCGAACGCCTGCAGCAGCAATGGCAGGCGCTTCGACTGCCCGACGATCTCGATCCCGCCCAGCCGGCCGCGCGCCTCAGTGGTGGCCAGGCCATGCAGGTCGCGCTGTCCGGTGCCTGGGCCAGCGGTGCCGATTGGCTGATCCTGGACGAACCCAGCAACCACCTCGATGCACGCCATCGCCAACAGCTGTACGAGCAGTTGCAGCAGTGGCGCGGTGGCCTGCTGGTGATCAGTCATGATCGCGAGCTGCTGGCGCACATGCAGCAGATCGTCGAACTCGATGGGCGCGGGCTGCATCGTTACGGCGGACCGTGGCAGCACTATGCCGATGCGCGCGCCGCCGAGCGCGAAGCTGCCGCCGCCCAGCTCGATCATGCGCGCGCCCAGCACCGCCAGCAGCAACGCAGCGCGCGCGAACAGCACGAACGGCAACAACAACGCCAGGCGCGTGGCAACCGCGATGCGAAGCAGGCCAACCAGGCCCCGATCCTGCTCGGCCGGCAGAAGCAGCGCGCCGAGGCCAGCCACGGCCGCGCACAACAGGTGCAGGCCGAACGCCTGCAGGCCAGCGCAGAGCATCTGCGCGCAGCGGCATCGGCGGTGCACGCGGCGCCGGAACTGGCACTGTTCGCCGGTGCGGGTGACCGTGGCAGCATGCGCCTGCTACAGGCCGAGGCGCTGGTGCTGCCACATGGCTGCAGTGCACCGTTGCAGCTGGAGATCCGCCGCGGCCAGCGCATCGCCGTGGTCGGTGACAACGGCAGCGGCAAATCGACCCTGCTGCGTGTGCTGGCCGGCCAGCTGCCTGCACGCAGTGGCGCCGTGCAACGGCATGCGCCACTGGCCCTGCTCGACCAGCAGCTGCTGGGGCTGTCCGGCGAGCGCAGCATCCTCGACACCGTGCAGGCCGCCAACCCGGGCGCGGACCCAGGCGAGCTGCGCACGCGGCTGGCCCTGCTCGGGCTGGATGCACAGCGCATTCAGCGGGCAGCCCACAGCCTCAGCGATGGCGAACGCGTGAAAGGTGCGCTGGCCAGCGTGCTGTACGCCGATCCCGCGCCCCAGCTGTTGCTGTTGGACGAACCCGGCAATGCGCTGGATCTGAGCGCATTGCAGGCATTGGAGGAACTGCTTGCGGCGTGGCCGGGCGCGCTGGTGATGGTGAGCCACGACCGGCACCTGCTGCAGGCATTGCGACCGACGCAGGTGTTGCAGGTCACCGCCAACCACTGGCAATGGCGCGACAGTCCGTAGAGTCAAGCCATGCTCGACTCCGCCATGCATCCATCCACGCATGACGTATCGACCAGGGGTAGTGCCGGCCGCTGGCCGGCAACCCATGGATCCTCAATGCACCGTCAACGCTTCCACACCGGGAACGCCTGCGGCAACTGCTGCCACAGCAATGGCCCCGCACGCAGCTCCTGGTCGTTGAGCAGGCACGCATCCAACTCCGCACGCACCGCGCGCTCATCCATGTGCACGCCAATCACCACCAGTTCCTGGCGACGGTCGCCCCACAAGGGATGCCACAGCCGTTGCATCGCCGCGTGCGCGGCCGAATCCGGGAATTCTTCCGGCCCCGGCGGCGGCGCGCTCCAGCAGTCGGCCTGCTGCCGCGCCCATCCCAGGTCGCTGTAAGGCAGCGGTGTCGGCGGCAACAGCGGTGTGGTGTCCTCGATGCCTGCACGCACGCGATCGCGCGCGGCGTACCAGAAGCCCGCCGCCTGCGTCCGCGTCGCGGCACCCACGGTGTTCAGCTCACCCACCCAGTCCATGCGGTTGGCCAGCCAGAACCAGCCTTTGCTGCGGATCACGCCGGGCATGCCGGACTGCAGCGCGCGGGCGAAGCGCGCCGGGTGGAACGGACGTCGCGAGCGGTAGACGAAGCTGCCGATGCCGTACTCCTCGGTTTCCGGTGTGTGCTCGCCCCGCAGTTCCTTCACCCAGCCCGGCGCACGTTGCGCACGCTCCATGTCGAAGCGACCGGTATCCAGCAGCTCGGCCAGCGGCACATCGCCGAAGCTGGACAGCAGCAGCTTCGCGTCGCGGTTCAGGCCACGCAGCACGGCCAGCGTGTCCTGCAACACTTCGTCATCCACCTGGTCCACCTTGCTGACCACGATCACGTCGGCGAACTCGACCTGCTCGCATAGCAGGTCAACCACGCCGCGATCATCCTCCGGGCCGGCCTGTTGGCCGCGCTCGGCCAGTCGCGACGTCGAGCCGAAGTCGGCAAGGAACGCGCTGCCGTCGACCACCGTCACCATCGTGTCCAGCCGCGCGATATCACTCAGGCTGAAGCCATGTTCGTCGCGCACCGCGAAGGTGGCCGCCACCGGCATCGGCTCGCCGATGCCCGTGGATTCGATCAGCAGATAGTCATAGCGACCGGCATCGGCCAGGCGCCGCACTTCCTGCAGCAGGTCGTCGCGCAGCGTGCAGCAGATGCAGCCGTTGCTGAATTCCACCAGCGTCTCTTCGGTGCGGCGCAGCTCGGCGCCACCTTCGCGCACCAGCTGCGCATCGATGTTGACCTCGCTCATGTCGTTGACGATGACCGCCACGCGCAGGCCCTCGCGGTTGCGCAGGATCTGGTTGAGCAGGGTGGTCTTGCCGGCCCCCAGGAAGCCGGACAGCACGGTGACCGGCAGGCGACGGTCGGTGCGGGAAACAGTGTTCATGTCGGAGCGGGTTGGCTGCGGAACGGAAATGTTACTGTATAACAATTGTTGCGCAAGAAACCTCCCCCGATGAAGTCGCCTTCTGCCGCCCTGCTTGATGCCGGCGCGGTCGCCCTGTCCAGCCTGTGCCTGCTGCATTGCCTGGCGCTGCCCCTGCTGGCCGCCGCGCTTCCCCTGTTCGGCACCTGGGCCGAGGCGGAATGGGTGCACCTGCTGTTCGTGGCCATCGCCCTGCCACTGACCGGCTACGCGCTATGGCGCGCCGAGCGCCGTCACCCGCTGCCGGTGCTGGCCTGGGCCGCCGCTGGCGTCGGTCTGGGCCTGTTGCTGGCCGGCGCGCTTGCGCTGCCCTCACATGACTGGGAAACGCCGATGACGGTCACCGGCAGCCTGCTGCTGGCCGCAACGCATATCTGGAACGCGCGGCACCGGCACGCGGGGTAGAGTCGACTGTTAGTCGACTGCTCTTCGCTCGGGCTGCATAGAACCCCGCGCTTCGCGCGATAGTCGACTAACAGTCGACTCTACCGCCCCCCGGCCTATTTGCCGTAGCGGCGCAGCAGCTCCACCAGCACTTCGGCCTCGTCCGCCCGCTGCTGCGGGTCATCGGCACCCACCACGTGTTCCTGCAGGTGCTCGTGCAGCAGCTCCATCAGCAGGCTGTGGGCGGCGCCGCGCACGGCGGCAACCTGCACCAGCACGTCCGCACAGTCGCCGGCTTCACCCTCGGGCTGGTCCAGCGCCTGCTCCAACGCCGCCACCTGGCCCGCCATGCGGCGCACCCGGGTCAGCAGCTGCTTTCGATTCCTGTGTACATGCGCCATGGCCGGATCATATACCCTATGGGGGTATCCACTCCAGCTCCCGCCACCATGCACTTGGACGCCCTCGCCGCCGCCCGTCGCCACGAACACCGCTTCGACGACGGCAACCCGCTGGCCGAACGCAATACCCGCCGCGCCCTGTGGCTGACCGTCGGCATGATGCTGGTGGAGATCGTCGGCGGCTGGTGGTTCAACTCCATGGCCGTGCTCGCCGACGGCTGGCACATGAGTTCGCACGCGCTGGCGCTGGGCCTGGCGGTGTTCGCCTACCGCTGCGCGCGCCGCTACGCGCACGACCCGCGCTTCGCCTTCGGCACCTGGAAGATCGAGATCCTGGCCGGCTACACCAGCGCCATCGCCCTGCTCGGCGTCGCCGCGCTGATGGCCGTGCAGTCACTGCAGCGGCTGTGGGTACCGGCGCCGATCCACTACAACGAAGCCATCGCCATCGCTGCGGTCGGCCTGGGCGTGAACCTGCTCTGCGCATGGTGGCTGCACGACAGCCCGGGCCACGCGCATCACCACCACGGGCATGACCATGGCGATCATCACGGGCATGACCACCAACACCACGATCACGGCCATGCGCACGGTCACGACCTCAATCTGCGCTCGGCCTACGTGCACGTGCTGGCCGACGCCGCCACCTCGGTGCTGGCCATCGTCGCCCTGCTCGGCGGCAAGCTGCTGGGCCTGACCTGGCTGGATCCGGTGATGGGCCTGGTCGGCGCCGTGCTGGTCACGGTGTGGGCGATCGGCCTGCTGCGCGACAGCGGCCGCATCCTGCTCGACGCGCAGATGGACGCACCGGTGGTGGCCGAAGTTCGCGAAGTGATCGAACAGGGCCCCTGGCCGGCGCGCCTGGCCGACCTGCACGTCTGGCAGGTCGGTCGCGGCAAGTACGCGGTCAGCGCCAGCGTGGTTACCAGCGACGCCCGCCTGGATGCGGATACCGTGCGCAACGCACTGGCGATCCATGAAGAGCTGGTGCATGTCACCGTGGAGATCCACCGCAGCGCGTGATCCACGCCGGGTAGTGCCGGCCGCTGGCCGGCAACCTCATGAGCTTCGGACCCAAACTGCAGTTGCCGGCCAGCGGCCGGCACTACCCTAGAGCTTCAACATCATCCGCAGCAGGTACATCAGCAGCGGCAGCGCGCTCAGCACCGCACCACCGATGCCGATCCACGGCCAGCGCTCGCCGCGCACGCGCGAGGCCACCGCCAGGCCGCAGCCCACCAGTGCCGCGCCCAGCACGCCCACGCCCAATCCCGCAGCCATGCCATTGCCGCCTGCGGCCACCGCCGCCTGCGCCGCCAATGTGCCGGCTCCCCAACCCACAGCGATCCCCAGCCAACTGGCCATGCCGCACCACGGTGCCTTGCCCTGCGCCATCCGAAAACCCCTTTGTTCTTGCCGAATTTCTGTACGGACCACGCCCGTGTGCTGCCTACACTAGCCGCACCTGCCCCGTCGGGACATCCCATGCGCATGCTCCGCCTGCTGCTGCCCGGTGCTCTCCTGCTGCTCACCGCCTGCGGTGGTAATGCCGGGCTTCCTTTCAGCGCCGACCCGTTGCAGGGCTGCTTCGCCACCGGCGCGCGCAAACCGGCCGACTTCCGCATCGACAGGGAAGGCGGCCAGTACTTTGTCTCCTTCAGCCGCGGCGACCAGTGGCAGCGCGAGCCGAATGCCCTGCACAAGGCCACCCGCAGCGAGATCAGCCGCTACTTCCGCGATGACGCCGAGCAGATCGACAGCGCGTTGATCCGCATGGCGGGCGGCTTCGGCATCTTCCATTTCAACAAGGACGCGACGTTGAAGGGCAAGGCCAGTGATAGTGACTACATGGCGTTGATGCTGATCGGTGCTGGGCCGGTGTATGCGGTGAAGTGCCCGTAAGGCGCAATGATTCTGATGGCGGCTCAGGGCACTATGGGCGCATCCTGTCTTCTTTGAGGAGCGATGCCAATGCTGCTGTTTCTGCTGCTTGCGGTAAGCGCGCCGAAGACCCAGGGGGCCTATGACGAAGTCCGGCAGCTGCCCGATGGCCGGACCCTCATCATGCGCACCCTGGACTGGGATCTCGGTGATGGTCGCCGCGAGCGCGTTACCGTGCATTGGCTGCTGCAGGAAGACGGCAGCCTGCGCTACGACTTTGATCGGCAGCCACCGGAAACCCAGGACGTCCATCGTCGGTCGTGCGCGCTGCAGGACATGCAGCCCTCGCGTGGCGTCAACATGATTTCAGGACAAGGAACCACGCACGGCTTCAGCTGCACCAGCCAGCGGTAGCGCCGAGCCCGCGCTCGGCTCCTCCCGTCTACATCCACGCATGGCGTGGATCTACTGCAGCAGCCACACGTGGCCCCGGCAACAGCTGCGGTACCATGCCCTCCCCCGAACCGCCCCGGTACCCGCCGTGCCCCATTACACCGGCCCCCTGCTGACCCGCGACAGCGCCGATACCCTGCGCCGTGCCCATGACAAGGGCGCCGCCGACTGGCAGGGCTCGCTCGACCTCGGCCGCAGCGAGGACAGCGTGGTGCTGGATGCCGACGGCTTCCACTTCCGTGGCCAGCCCTACCCGTGGCCGGGCAAGCTGAAGGACCGCACGCTGTACTACTGGGACGGCGAGGACTTCGCCCCGATTTCGCGCTACAGCGGTTCGCTGATCAAGCTGGTGCCGACCGAATGGGGCGCACCGACCTTCGAGATCGACGGCATCAAGATGCTGCCGACCTCCAAGCTGTCACCGTTCGAGGACGCGCGCCGCAAGGTCGAGCTGGTCGCCCCGGCCGGCAAGGTCATCCTCGATACCTGCGGTGGCCTGGGCTACTTCGCCGCCTGCGCGCTGGAGGCCGGCGTCGGCCAGATCCGCTCGTTCGAGAAGAACGCCGATGTGATGTGGCTGCGCACGCTCAACCCGTGGTCGCCGGACCCGGAATCGGCTGCGGCCGGTGGCCGGCTGCAGTTCAGCCACGGCGATGTCTCGCAGCAGATCGAACAGGTGGCCAGCAACAGCGTCGACGCGATCCTGCACGACCCGCCGCGCTTCGGCATCGCCGGCGAACTGTACTCGCTGGTGTTCTACGACCACCTCGCCCGCGTCATCCGAAAGGGCGGGCGCCTGTTCCACTACACCGGCGCGCCGAACAAGCTGACCAGCGGCCGCGACGTGCCGCGTGAAGTGGCCAAGCGCCTGGAAAAGGCGGGGTTCAAGGCCGAACTGGCGCTTGACGGCGTGCTGGCCGTCAAGCGCTGAGCCTCATTCCGAGTCCACCTTCGCCAGCTTCATCACCCACTTCGGCACTTCCGGTTCACCGGCGTAGAAGTCCTTCGGTTTCTTCTCCGCCATTGCCCAGCGGTGCAGCCAGCTCGGGCCGTAGCGACCGCTGTAGCCTTCGGCGCCCCGCGCATAGCCCGGGTCACGCATCGCTTCGTCCAGCGAAATGAAGCGATAGCCGCGGCGCTTCGTCGCCGCCACCAGTTCGGCAAACGTGGCTGCATTGAGTTCATTCGCGTGCATCAGCCAGACCTGCGGCAGCGCGTAGCCCAGCAGCGCCTGCGACTGCTTCTCGTAGTAGTCCAGCTTGTTCAGCATGTACGGCACATAGCCCTTGCGCAGCTGCGCCAGCGTCGCCTCGCGCGCCGGGGAATCCGGCTGCTCGTTCATCACGTTGGCATAGGCGAACGCCCACACCCACTCGCCGTTGTCGACCGTCACCGGTGCCACGCGGTAGCCATGCTGCTTGAAGAACACGTCCATCTGCGCTCGTTCTTCCGGCGTGCGCCCGGCACGCAGATAGGGGTGACGCATCCACTGAGGCTTGAGCCCGCGCTCGGCCAGCAACGGCCGCAGCACCGCCTCGCCACGCAGGAAATCCTGCTGGAACGCAGGCACGCCCTTGGCGTTCAGGTCCATGTGCGAGTAGGTGTGGTTGCCCAGCACATAACCGGCGTCCAGCCAGTCGCGCAGCATCTGCATCCGCGCCGGCTGCACCTGCCCGTCGATCTCAAGCTTGTTCTCGTTGACGAAGCCAACTACCGGCACACCCGCCTGGTGCAGCTGCGCCATCAGCGCTTCGTGCCGCGCCTGAAGATCCGGCGGAACGATCTCGTCCACCCGCGCCCAGGGCAGGTCGTCGATGGTCACCGCGATCCGGCGATCCACTTCAGCGGCGTGTACCGCCAACGAGCAGAGCAGTAGCGGTACAGCACGCAGCAACCAACGCATCAGCACATCCTTGCAGGAGCGAAGCGCAGACTGTAGCGCGATTGCGGGCGCGTGGTCGGTCACACACCCCTCAGGGGCTGGGCGACTGCACCTGACGTTCGCGCACGATCGCCCGCCACAGCATGAATCCTGCAGCCATTGCCACCAGCATCAACGCGACCAGCACCAGGGCAAGGTCATCGGGATTGCGCAGCAGCGGCGCATGCTCATGGGTGAGGATCTCGAACACCACCTGCTGCGCCTGTGCCAGCGGCAGCCGGCCCTGCTCGCCCAGTTCAACCAAGCATGCGGCCGGAGACAGCTTGGCCACGCTGGTCCATGCCATGTCGTACAGATGCAATGCCCTGAGCGCCAGCGCCAGGATCGCGGCGTGCAGGGCCATCACCCCCCAGTTGGCGCGTCGCAGGCGTTCGGACAGACGCCCCAGACGGTAGACGCTGATCGACATCGCGCCCAGCAACGCCAGTACCACGCCTGCCATCGGAATCCACTGCAACGGTTGCCATGGTGCAAGCGCAGCGGACCGCGCCAGCAGCTGTTCTGCAACCTGCATGCGCGCGACAGGATCAGGCCCACCGCATGCGTCATCCACCGGCTCCAGCAGCAATCCCACGCGGTAGTGGAAGAAGCCGGCTGCAAGGGCTACCGCCAGCAGCGCCACGACCTGCAGTGCCAGCAGAATCGGGCCAGGACCACAGATACGACAGAAGCGGGCAGCAGCAGAGACCATCGGTTCATCCGTGACAACAAAGGACCATCCTAACCAAGCGCCCTGTGCTTGTCGGCTGGCGGATACGACAACCGCCGCGTGGTCCCGGTAGGATGTGGATGAGCATGGATGGTCGCATGTAGAGGTGTTGTGGATGGTCACGCTGTATCTGTGGGTGCGAACGCTGCTTCCGCTGCTGGCGTTCGTGATCGCGTGGATGCTGCTGTCGCGCCTGATCAAGGCCCGCGTGGCGCGCCTTCCACGGGTGCCCTTGAACCTGCCCGAGCACAGCAGCAGCCCGCGCAGGAAGGACCGGCGCATCTACGCGCGCAAGCTGCGGCGCAGACCGGGCCTGCGCACCGCAACGCGCCCGGCCACCGCGCCGCGCAGCTGGAACCTCGCGGCGGTGTTCGTTTCGTTCTCTGCGTTGATTGCCGCCGTGCTGGTCATGCCGGATGGCGCGCGCTTCCAGGTGCTGGTCGAGAGCCTTACGGGCTACCCGGCCACGATTGCTGAAGTACATGTTCCCGCTGCCGGGCAGCCCCTCGTGCTGCAGGCGTGGCAGCCCGCACTGGCGCAGCTGTCACGGCCGGTAACAATGCGCTACCCGATCGGGCGCACCGGCGGCCAGCATGACGCGTACGCCACGCTGCCGGTACAGGTGAGGCATCAGAGTGATCGGCTGCAGGTGGCTACGGCCGCGCCGGTGGATTCCGAGCTGTTGCGTGCAGAGCTTGCGCGCTTGGCGGGGCTGCCGACGGAGGCAATCACTGTCCGCCAGAGCGAGATCTCACCGTGGCTGGAACCCGGCTGGACGCCGCTGGACGGCATATAGATGCCGGACCAGGCCAGGCTGCTGTTGCAGTAGATCCACGCCATGCGTGGATGGGCACCGTGCGGGGTCGAACACGGCTCGACTCTACAGATCAGGATCCGCGCGGCAGCTTCGCGGCCCACATGTTGTCCACCAGATTCGGATAACGCCGCCCATTCTCTTCCGCCCGCTGCCGCGCCGCCTCTTTCTGCGCAGGCGACAGCGGCTGCGAGGTCTGGCCCGGGATTGGGCTTCTTCCACGGGGGTGTCTTGGTCTGGCGCATGGCCGCAGCTTACCGCTTCAGGAAGTTCAGCAGCGCCAGATTGAAGTGGTCCGCATGGCTGGTATTGCACCCATGTGGTGCGCCTTCCAGGATCACCACTTCGCTGCCCGGAATGGCCCGGTGCGTGCGCTGGCCCGAGCCTTCAAACGGCACGATGGCATCGCTGTCACCGTGTAGGATCAGGGTTGGCACTGTGATCTTCTTCAGATCGTCGCGGAAGTCGGTAGTGGCAAACGCCTGCATGCAACCCAGCGCCGCCGTCTGGTCGGATTGATGGCAAAGCGCGATTGCGGCCTGGCGCTCATCCTCGGTCACCATCAGCTTGCCATTGGCACTGAAGAAATCGCGGGTGAAGCCATCGAAGAACGCCTCGCGATCCTTCTCCAGACCGCTACGCATTTCGTCGGCCTTGTCCTGTGTGAGCGGACCTTCCGGATTGTCCTCGCCGCGCAGCAGATACGGCGGCACCGCTGCTGCAAACACCACGCTGTGCAGGCGCTCCTGCCCGTGATTGGCCACATACCGCGCAACCTCACCGCCGCCCATCGAGAAACCGACCAGGGTCACGTCGCGCAGGTCACGTTCCTCGATCACCCCGGCCAGATCCGCCGCCAGCGTGTCGTAGTCGTAGCCCTCGGCGGGCTTGTCGGAACGGCCGAAGCCGCGCCGGTCGTAGCTGATCACGCGGTGTTGGGCGTCGCGGAGGATCGACACCTGCGTCTTCCATGCATCGGCGGACAGCGGCCAACCGTGAATCAGAATGACCGGGCGGCCGTCGCCACCGGTGTCTTCAACGTGCAGGCGGATGCGGGAAGCAGGCATGGAACCTCCTGTGGAAGGGGAGGATTTCAGGCTACGGGCCGGCCCCTATCGCGACCGTGATGGAATCGCCGGTTGCCATGACATCCCCTGCACAGACGGCAGCCCTGGCGCTGGAGCCGAGCCGCCAATGCGGGCATTCACTCCGTGGAAGGGCCGTTTCGTCGGACGCCGGCTGCAGCGCCCCGAACGCCATGCGAGCCTGCGTGAACCCTCCCTGGAGACTCGCCATGCTGCTGCTCACCCTGCCCCTGCTGGCCGCCGGCCTCGCCGCCGCCCCCGCGCCCTCCGATGACCTGCGCGGGCAGATCCGCCAGGCCGACACCCAGCTGTTTGCCGCCGCCTTCGAGGCCTGCGATGCCGACAAGGCCGCCGCGATGACCACCCAGGACATGGAGTTCTTCCATGACAAGGATGGCAAGTCGGCCAGCAGCCGCGAAGACTTCCGCCGCAGCGTGGCCACCATGTGCAGCAATGCGCGCAAGGGCGGCTGGAGCCTGCGCCGCGAGCGGGTGGAGCCTTCGTTGCAGGTGTTCCCGCTACACGAGGAGCGGGCGCTGGAGATCGGCGACCACCGCTTCCATGAACGCGGCAAGGACGGCGTGGAGCGCTGGGTGGGCCAGGCCCGCTTCATCCAAGTCTGGCGTCGCGTGGACGGGCGCTGGTTGGCCGAGCGGGTGATCAGCTACGACCATCGGCCGGCAGACTGACCCCTCGGGCGCGCTTCACGGGTCGGATCTATACTTGGGGGGTTCACCCACGACCCACCGCTACCGTTCGATGGCCATGGCAGAGATCACCCCCAACCACCCCGACTACGGCCTCAACCAGCAGATCCGCCAGGGCGTGGCCGCACTGGATGCCCAGCACGGCCGTGCGTTCGACCAGACCAGCGAACGCCTCACCGCCAGCCTGACCGTGCTGGCCCGCGAGCAGGGCCTGCAGCAGGTCGACCACGTGCTGGTCAGCAACGCCACGGCCAATCATCCGGCCGGGCACAACGTCTTCGTCGTGCAGGGCGACCCGGCCAATCCGGCGCACCTGCGCGCGATGATGCCGACGGCTATGGCGGCGCAGACGCCGGTGGAGCAATCGATGCAGAAGCTGGGGCTGGGTGTGCAGCCGCAGGTCGAGGTGCAGGCGCAGGAAATGCAGAATCCTGCGCCGCGGCTGGGGTAAACGCTGCAGCTTGAAAAGGGGGCAGCGCATCGCGCCCTGCCCCGCGTCTACAGCCTGGGCACCGCAGTTACAGCTGAATCCGCGCCACACTCTCGTCAGCGCCCTTGTCATCCTTCTCGCCGTTCTTGATGCTCACGAACAACACGTTGTTCTTCGCATCCAGCGCCAGGCTGTTCGGGTGGGTCGGCACGGTGTAGGTCGCCACCTTCTGGTAGCTGTCACTGTTGTAGGCGGTCACTGTGCCCGCCTCGCGATTGGTCACGTACAGGCGCTTGCGCGGTGCATCCAGCAGGATGCCCAACGGGCCGGCATCGGTCGGGATGCTGGCCAGTTCCTTGCCGGTGCTGCGGTCGAGCACCAGCACGCGCTGGCCCGGGTGCTTGCTGACCAGGCCGCTGCTCTTGGCCTGGTAGCCACGCAGGAATTCCGAGCCCTGGTCGGTCACAAACAGGCGCTTGCCGGCCGGGTCCAGCGCGATGTTCATCGGCTGCTCGGCGGCGATCCTGTGCTGCGCCACCACCTTGTTCGAATCGGTACCCACCACCACCAGATCGGCCAGCAGGTTGCTGGTGTAGACGCGCTTGTTGGCCGCATCCAGTGCGAGGCCCGGTGCCTTCGCATTGCCCAGGCCGTCGATGGTGTTGATCACCTTCAGCGTGGTGGTATCGATCACGAACAGCACGCTGCTCACGTCCGGCTGGCTGCTGTGGCCGGTCACGTACAGGCGGTTGGCGGCGCTGTCGACCACCAGCTCGCGCAGGTCGTGGGTGTAAGCGGCCTTGCCGTCCTTGCCGGTCTTCTTTTCCATCAGCTGGATGGTGCCGACCGCCTTGTTCTGCGCGGTGTCGACCACGGTCACCGACAGGTCCACGGTGTTGCCCACGTACAGGCGGTTGTGGGTGTCATCCAGCACCACGCCGAAGGCTTTTCGCTCCAGCGGAATGCGGGTTTCCACGGCCAGCGTGGCCGGGTTCAGGCGCAGCACCTGGGCCGGGCCGGCGTCATCGCCGAAACCGCCGGAGGAGGCCACGAACACGGCGTTCTGCTTCGGGCTGTAGGCCAGCTCGTACAGGCCCTTGGCGACGGCTTGGCGCTGCACGGCGGTGGTGGTGCTGGCAGCAGGTGCGTTGTCGGCGAATGCGGAGGGCACGCCGAGGCTGAGCGAAACGGCAACGGCCAGGGCGGCCGAGCGGAAGAGAGGATTACGGAACATGCGAGCGTCCTTGAATGGGCACGGGAGGGTGTCCTGGCTCGCTGGGCCGTTCTACGACGGCCCGCACCGCATCTGTCTGCGCGGGGTGGGCTGGCTGGGTAGCGGGGGAATGGTAGCAGGTGGGGGGCGTGGCGTGCGCCGGCGCGCGCATGGCAAGCGCGCGGATTACTGCTCTTTCAAGCGCAGCGAATCGGCCACATCGGTCTTGGCCGCCACCTCGGTGGCGATGCTGGCCCGGCGGTGCCCCGGGTCGTTGCGATCGCCCTGCACGATGAAGATGCTCTCGGCCGCATGGCTGCTTTTGGTCGGCTGGCTGAGCAGCACGTGGTCCACGCGCGAGAGATTGTTCTGCTTGGCAAGCACCAGCAGGCTGGCGCTGATGCGCTGGCTGGCCGCATCGAACGGGCGCCCGTGCGCGGCGTCCAACTCGGCCACTTTCTGGATCAGCTGGGAGAACAGGCGATGGTCCGGGTGCGAGGGGTCCAGCAGCGTGCCGGCCACTTCAATCGGCGTCGGTGGCGGTTCATCGATGGCGCGGTCGCCCTGGCGATGATGCTCGGCCTCGCGCTCGGGCATCGCATGGTGGGTTTCGGCATTCAGATCGCTGCCCGGGAACGGCGCAGCAATGCACTGGATTTCCGGCAGGTTGAACAGCACCGCGAACTCGCCCAGGTTGCTGCCGCCGTCCAGCGGCGCCGGCAGCGGATGCAGGCCCGCGTAATGCAGCGCCGCCCAGACGAAATCGCTGCAGCGGTTGATGGTGGCCGGGCGATCCACGTCGAATTCGAACTCGGCCGGTTCCTCGGCGAAATCACGCAGGCAGCCGTAATGCTCCTCGGTGATTTCCAGGGTGCGGCTGTAGTACGGGTCCAGATGTTCGTCGGCATCATCGTGGCGCACCTGCGCGTACTGCACGCCGGTGCGGGTTTCGCCCGGCGCGTGGCCCGGTGGCGCGAAGCCGTAGCTGTGCGCCTCGTCGCCCGCGGCCACCTGAAGGTACATATGGCCGCGCGGCGAAATGCCCCCGCTCTTCAGTGGGGTGCCGGGGGCGGCTAGGTACAGCGTTGCCGTGTAGCGTGTTGCCTGCTCCATGCCTGTTCAGCCTTGATGGGTGCTGCGGTCCTGGCCGGATGATGGCATAGGTGGGATGGGCGGTAGGTGGAGGACAACCGGGTGCTGGTACCGGCTTGCTGAATGTGTGAACCAGCGTGCATTCCGGTGGCGCCAATGAGTCGTTGTATGGAGTGAGGCGGGAGTGGGCCGTATAGTTGGCGCATGTGAAGCAATGGATTTGCTCATGGACCTCATCGTGAGGCTGCCGACACTGTTGCCCTTGTGTGAACGATGGCGCGGGCTTTGCGTTCAGGCTCTGCCCGCTGTCGTGATTGGCTCAGAACTAGTCATCGGCCATGCAGACGCGCAAGGCGCAGGCCCTCGCCTCCAGCAGCGATCCGACATGCTGCGGGCTTTTGAATCCCGCGATGTATCTCTCGTTGGCAAGGTCATCGACCCGATGTCGCACAGCATCAAACGCGACTGGGCTTTTCTGGCTACGGATGCCCTCCCTATTCTTGCGGACGCCGACCGACCCACTCAATCGGTCACTAGCAGCGGCCGCCCCACTAAACGCAGGAACTAAGATGCCCTTCCAATTCCAGGCCAAGCCTTACTCCTCGCTCGATCCGATCAGCGAAACGGAGATCCCTCGCCCAAGAATTGGACCGACTGTTCTGGCAGACGGCCGGCACGGAACCGAGTATCAGTTCGCCATCTATCGCGGAGAGTCGCGCGTAGGCGGAGTTGGCTTCGATGGGTGGGATGAAACTACACAGGTCGAAGGACGCCCCGTTCACTGCTTCGTCTTTGACCTCAGACATGCTCAGGTCATCCACTCCATGCTGGCATACAAGCAGACGCTTGGTAGCGGCGATGACGACTTCACCTATCTCAAAGGGCTCGCGCAAGGGTTCGTACTTTCATTCGCAGGCCGAACTGACAGCGATGAACCCCTACGCTATCTCGCGGTGACCAGTCCGCAGGCACTGATGGAATCGCAGATTCCGGCACCCGCAGACGTCGTCACGTTGGCCGACGGCTCCATCGTGCTGGCCAGCGTTGAAGTCCCGGCATTCGGCGCCTGAGGTCTATGCCATGAGCAAATTCATCTTCGATGATTTTGTGAAGACCACACTCGGCGGCGCAACCCAGGCCGGGAGTGGAGAAGCCCTGACTGCACAGCAGATTTCCGATGTCATCACCTATCTGAAATCACCGGGATCGGGCCCTACCACCAGCGTCAGCTTCGAACAGTATGTAACCGGCAACATGCAGGCTCACCCTCCGCGACTTCCGGATGGGATGGATTACCTCGCGTTCTCGGGCAAGGACGCCGCAAAAATCTCCAACTACACCAATGCAGAGGTGTATTCGAAGGATATCAACGGGAAGTCAGGAATAATTGGCGATACCCCATGGGGAAAGTTCGTCGATCAGCTAGCCAAGAACCCAGCTCACATCCCCGATCTCCAGTCGATGGAAGCTGGCCTCAGAAACGTGATGGAGTCAAAGGGGATCGTTCCCTTCGACAAGAACTATGTGGGTGCGCTCCAAGACATAATGTGGAACGCCGGCAGCCCAAAGTTCTTCGAGAACGCCATTGCTACGGGCAAGCCACTGATCGCTTTCGTGGATGGGGCGCCTCCCGATCGCGGTTTCAGTAGGTTCGAACTAGCCACCGCCCTCGACCACCCCACTGTCCGCATCAACGGCTACCCCATAAGCGCCTTCGGCCCAGAGCCGCTGGCCTTCGCAAGCCAGTCAGCCGCCGAGTACCAGGCACTTGAGCGCAGCCTCGCGCAGCATGCCACCACCAACAGCGCGCATCCCGTCGACGTCGCGCAGGTGCGCCTGCATCTCAAGCCCATCGATGGCTATGACGCTGTCAGCAAGACGCTCTTCGAACGACCGCTGCACGATTACAGCGCGTTGAACCTGAGCGAGATGTCGACCACGCGCGCGAACTGGGTCGCCGCGCATGCCAACCTGGGCACAGGGCCACGTCTGTTCGCTGATCTGCCCGAACCACCATCGCACGCGCCCCTGCCGCCAGGAGCTCCACGCGGCCCTCCCCATGCGGCGACGGTTGCCGAAGCAGTGGCCGACGTTTCACCGCATGGCGTGCACGCCGGAATCAACCCCGCCATCAAGGTTGCCGGCGTTGCGGGCGTCGCACTGCTTGCGCACGACTTCGCCACCTCCGGGCACAAGTGGATCGAGCTCAACTCGCAGGGCAATGCCGCAGGTGCAGATTCCACCGCTGCACACTTCGTGGGCCGCAACGTCGGTAGCGCAGTGGGTGGCTTTCTTGGCGGCGCTGGTGTCGGCCTCGCTTCGGGTTCATGGACGGGGCCCGGCGCCATTGCAACGGGTATCGGTGGCGGCGTCCTGGGTGCGTATCTCGGCGAACGCTGGGCCGGGCAGAAAGACATTGAACGCGTCTACTCCCAGGTCGATCCGATGGGGCGCACCTGGACACGCGACCCGGCCGATCCCAATGGGCGATGGCTACGAGCCGGCGAACAGCAGCAGGTCCAGAGCAGCGACCTCGGCACCGGCGTGGAAGTCCGCCCGGTGCAGACGGCACAGGGTGACGACGTAACCTTCCGCACCAGCTATGTTGCCACTGGCACACTAGAGCGCCAGTTGAACTGGCAGGCGGCTCGGGCCTCCTATGAGCTGGGCCTGTCGAACCCACCACCACCGCTGGATCCCTACCGACTGAGCGCACATGGCTCGGCCGAGCCCGCGCGAGGTGCCTTCGAAACCGATCGCGCCTTTGTACGCGATGCCAGCTCGGGGCAATGGGAACTTGAAATCAAGGAAATGGTGGATGGTCGAGTGCCCAACAGCCGCCACCTGCCAGTCTCGGCGGAGCAGGCACAGGCGCTGGATGAACAGTCGCGCACGGTCATTGCACAGAACGCGTCAAACACCAAAGCCGCGATGGCTGCGCGCTATATGGTTGCTCACGAGCAAGGGCGTTGGAGCGACTTCGGCGACGCGAACAATCCATCCATTCCTCGCGCCGTTCAGGACGCGCAAGCCAGCGCCGACACGTTGAAGGCGAGTGATGGCAATGCCTATACACGGCAGGCGGACGGCCAATGGGTCAGCAAGGGTGTGATCTTTGACAGCGCCGCCAACCGGAACCTGAGCGACGAGCTGGAGATCACCTGGCAAAGCCAGAATGACGGTATCGCCGGGCTGCACGACATCGCCAGGCAGCTCAAGGACACCGCACAGGTTGCACACGAAGGTATTCGCGGCCAGGTGGATGCGCTCTACGCGCGCCATGGCATCGAGCGCACCGAGCAGCAGCTGGCAGCTACAGCCGTCGCGGTGGAGCAGACGCTGAACCTGCAGGGCAGAACCGGCGACGTGGTTCTGGAACTGATGCCAGACCCTCGTACCCATGCACCCAGCGCAGAAAGTGCCATCGCCACGTTCGGTGACGCCGGCGGAAACCGGATGGTGCTCACCGGCACTACCACCATTGAAGATATAGCGCGCGCTCAATCGCAGCTTCGGCCTGAGGCTTCACTGGCTGCCCAAGGCGCTGCGCCTGCAGATCAGGCGACGACGCCCGACGTACCCGAGCTACGCATTGCTGCGCTGACTGCAAAGGAGCAGGACGCGCACCGGCAAGCCCTGCAGGAGGCCAATCGCCAAGGCAGCGCGGCAGTGGATGCGCAGCAGGCAGCGTCTGCGGCCGTGCTGGAGGCGCGCGGGGTACAGGTTGACCCGGGTGAGACACTGAAGGTCGACAGTGACCTGCAACGAGAAGGCGCAACCAGCGCTGCCGTTGAGCCCGCTCGCCAGCCCGCTCCGACGCCCGCTCCTGTCGTCGCGGCGCCCTCGGTGTCGATTGTTGAGCTAGGGCGCACGCGCCCGTCGCGTGAGAGTGAGCAACGAATCGAGAATCGCTCTGAACGGCAAGCCGATTCGGCGCAGCGCGCGGAGGATGCCGCCCGGCAGGACGTTCGGAAGGATGAGCCGGCACCGACTGCACCAGCAGTGGGCCCTCAAAGTACCTCGCAGCATGAACCGACTGTAGAGCAGGCCCGTCATGACCAGAATGCCTCGGTCGTAAGTACTGCGGCCAGTGCAGGCTCGAGCCAGCCAGTTCAGATGCAAGGGCCCTGGACTGAGGATCCCGCGCACCAGGGCAGTGCTGAGCCGCAGAAGCTTGCGGACGCACTGCCGGCGCAGCCCGCCGCCGCTACAGCTCAAGACAAAGCAGAGACGCAACCTTCTGAGAGCGAGCAGACACCAAGGACCGCACAGGAAGTCCCGTTGGATCCCCCAGTTCCGCCACCACCGGCCCGGGACAATCCAGAGCTGGAACCTACAGACCCCAGAACGGCTGACGTTGGCGGAGACGCTACCCATCAGACAGCGCCTCCCTCTTCCGCCTCAGATGAGGAGCGCGACCTCCCTGAGCATGTAACGCCGCAGCCGGCCACTCTGACGGAAAGCAATCCAATGCAGCCCGGCCATCCCGATCACCCGCTCTATCAGCAGATCCGCGAGGGGGTGGAAGAGCTGGACGCCAAGCACGGCCGAAGCTTCGATGCGACCAGCGAGAGAATGACCGCCAGCCTGCTGGTTCTGGCCAAGGACAATGATCTGTCCCACGTTGATCATGTGCTCGTAAGCAACGCCACTGCAACGCATCCTGCCGGCCATACCCTCTTCGTGGTTCAGGGCCAGGCGAACGATCCTGCCCATCTGCGCGCTTCCATGCCCACCGCAGAGGCTGCGCAGACGCCTGTGGAGGATTCACTGCTGCAGTTCGATTCGGTCAGCAGGGAGGCACAGCAGCGCGCACTGGCCAATCAGCAGGAGCAGCAACTGCAGGACGAGCGCGCACAGCAGGATATCCAGGTGCGTGCGGCAAGCATGGGCTGAGCACGGGTTCAGATGAAGGCCGCGCTCAATGGCTGACGCTGAGGATTTCAGCAGCTGACCTTCATTCAGCCCCTCGCTCAAACCCCGATCACCACCGTGAATTGCTCAGACAATTACCAGCGCAAGAGCGATTTGGGCCGTTATCGGCCAAACCTCTCCGATTGCAGGCCCCCCTAATTTTGGGATGCCTACGATCGACCATCCCCACCTACTTACGCAGCAGCACATCTCGATGGTAGTTCAGGTAATAGACCTGCGCCGCGGAGAACGGAACGTTCGAGATCTTCTGCACAATATCCCACTTCAAGCGCACCGCCTCTGGCAACTGACTGCTCACAACTAGTCGGCCGTCATCTTCAAACGAGATATACCCGCGATCGAACAACCGATCGATATGAGGTGCCAGCATGAGGCCGTTGTTCCCATCAAGACGCTCGTCGTTGGTGCTCTTCGCCCAGGGCTTGATGTGGCTGGCGATCAGAAATTTGGGCTCACTCGTACCAGTAACGCGGCAGGATTTTTCAATGTCACTCACGCGCTTCCGGTAGATACCCTGTCCCGCTCTGGCATTGATCAGCTGGGCCCTTACGGTTTCACCAATATTGTTGTCTTCCTTAATTTGCTTGATCGACACCTCGTCCTGCCAATCACCCAGCTGGTCAATGTCAACATTGAGCAGCGCCAACAGCTCAGTGGCCATCGCCTCGGGCACAGGGAACAGATAGGCCTGGTTAGCCTTTCCATCCAGCTTCAGCGGAGAGTACTTCTCCGGAAGACGCGGCCCAATCTTCGCCATGTGATCGCTCACTTTTAGCGGCACTTCCATTAGGTGATAGTCCACCGGAACGGCCCAGCCGTCCTTGCGCCATTCGTTGTCCGTCTTCCTGAAGTCATCAGGACGATCCTTCGCGTAGTGCACCCCATTGACGACCGCAACCGCCCTGATTCGAGTGTTGGCAAACGCAAAGACCACATCGCCCGGCCGCACCTGGGTCATGTGCTCATAGAAGGGATTCGTCTTCCCCTCCACATTGGTCTTCGGCGACCACAAATAGCCTGCCTTAACCGCCCGATCAAACGTCTGCTTTTGGTTCACCCACCAGTACGCCATCCGTGCTTCCCCTGTCTCATCTAGTTGATGCGGCCAACTGGCCTCCGAGACGGGATAGTACCTTTCGATGTCGTAATCAGCACGCTTCTGGCAAGTACAGTATTCGGCAGAGGAAGCTCCGCCTTCCTTGCCTCAACGTGGCGACACGTCTTGCAACCGGCCCCGCACCGCGCGCTCGTCCACGCTCCTTTCGCTGGCCCTGATACTCACGAAGAGCACTTTATTCTTCGCGCCGGGGGCAGGCTCTACGGGCGGGCGCGACCGGCTAGATCGCCACCATCTGGTAGCTAGCACTGCTTTCCGTTCTAGCCGTGCCCGCATCGTGGTTGGGCACGAACAGGCGCTTGCCGCGCAGTCCAGTGGCTCGGCGCCGATTTTGTGCTGCGCTACCACCTGCTCGAATCGCCCCCCACCAGCAGGTTGGACAGAAGGCCGGTGATGTAGATGCGCTTGTGGCCAGCTCAAGCGCCGAGCCCCGTGTCTTGGCAGAACGTAGGATCTCGGGAGAATTGAAGCTCCATGCCAGAAGTTCAGACCTGCGACACATGTTGTCGCAACTTCACACAGAATGGACTTCGATGGAATCGTTTGAGGCAGGGACGCCTACTCCCCTCAACCACGAAGAGGAAGTGCGATGTTCAGAATCATTGGGGCAGTTGTTGTATACGGATTTGCGCTCTACGGCTTTGGCCACTGGTTGGCCAATCGCGATGACCCGTCGGTTTTCGATCAGGAACCGCGCTGATCAGCCCCTGGCGAAGCCTGTGCCTGCAGAAAGCGGCATGCCTGCACGTTGATCTCAACGAAGGCATCCCAAGACATTGTTGCCGCATAATGCCTATGGAATTGAAGATCGACTCGACAAATGTCGGGTCGATCTTCGTATATGCCACAGCGCCGATTCTCTTCGCAGTAGTGGCGGCAGACTCCATCGCCTCTGTCCAGGAAACGCGTCTGCTCAGCCACGTGGACCTGCTGACAACAGAGCCCACAGCCGGTGCACGGAAATGGCGTGTTCAAGCCTTGGCCAGCCCAGACAACCACGCGCGCGTACCGGATACATTGCCAACCTCATATGGCAATTCAATGCCACGTCGCTCGATCTCAATCGCCAGCACCAACGAGCGTTCGAACTCAGCGTTGCAGGCCGTCAGGTCCTGTGCAAATTCAACCATCGCGCACGGATCAACATTCAGTTCAATTGCTGCCAGTTCCATCAGGTAGGTATCAAGGCGACGGTTGATCTCGATGAAGTCCGCCAGAGTCTGGACATGTGCGCTGCGCGCCATGAAATCCCATATCTTTGCAGCCAAAGGACTGTGCAGAAGTGACCAGGTCAAGCCCAAGGTCACCACGCCACTCACCAGTGCCGCCAGGAACGAAACCAGCGGCCCGCCGATGATTGGGGTCGCAGAAAGCGCTGCCAGCTGGCTCAGAACCAGTGAAGCCGCGATCGCCCCTGCACCCACAGTAAGTGCTTCCAGTGCTGCCCGCTTCTGATCGATGTCATTCAACCTGCCCGGGTTGAGGCACATGATCTTGATCGACTTCACCAGCGACCCCCACATCTCGCGGATGATCTTGGCGGTGTTCTTGGCCGACCTTGCGAAGATATTGAACACCGTCGTGGTGATGCTGGCCGCAACGCCGCCGAGGAAGGAGTCTCCAAATTCAGCAAGCAAGTCGCGGAATCGGCGCTGCACCCTTCGCCAGATGCCACTGAGCAACGCACTTACCCTATAAAGAAATCGCTCGAACGTGAAGCGCCGCTTCAACCCCTTCAGGGCTGACGGGAGTTTGGCCCGCAACTCAAACCAAACCTCGCTCGCAATCAACCCCATCACCTGGCGCAGCCCCATTCGCAGCCCGACGTTCGCGGACGCGTACGCTGTATTCTTGAGGAACTTGCTACCGGTGTAGTAAGCAACGTTGACCTCCCGTTCATAGGCATCACGCGCCTCGGCATCACGCTGACGCATTCCGTCCTGGTCAATGTCCTTCAGCGTGTCATTGCGCTTTTCAACCTTGGCAATGCCGGCTTCCAGGGTTCTTGCATGATGCTGCTGTTCCGGGGTGTCACGCGGCATTGCATCCAGCTCCCGCTTCCACGCCGCGATCTTCCGCTCATTCTCCTTGATGGTCCTGGAGACGTCGGCCAGATACGCGTCGACCGGCTTGGCGCCCTTGGAAGAATTGATGGTTTGGTGCGTTGACTGCAGGTTGCTGGACCGGTTGGCAAGCTCCACCCCATCCAACTCCGCCAGCACGCGCCCCGGATCGTCATGCACCTCCTTGGCCGCGATGACATGATCCAAGGCACGCTTGTCCTGCGCCCCCATGGTCTTCCCACGATAAGGATCCGTGAGCGTGCCGGCCTGATGGCTCGTCTTGTCCGCCCTGCCCTGGTTCTTGTAGTTGTCGTGGGTGTGATAGGCCGTGCTGTCGTACTCCCCACGGTTCTCATACCGCTGCCTTTCGGCACTGGCTGCACCACCGTCACCATCCCCCACATAGTGCCCCTGGCGAGCATTGTGGATGGTGTCCACATCTCCACCCTGTTTATCCTGAAGCAACAGGAAGTCGAGGCCAAAGCTGGTCGCCAGGCTGTTCACGACGGTCCTCTCCAACTGGGGCATCCAGTCGAAATCGTGATCTGCATACGATGAGGTCATGGGATAGTCCAAATGAGGTGATCTGGTGGACGTGGCGGATGGCATGCACCCGCCACCGGGTGCTTACTGGGGGTTGAACCGCATTGCGCTGTTGCGACCTTCAGCCAAGGCCGCGTTGATGCCGTCCTTGTTGAGGATCATCGATCCATCCACGTCAGTCTCCATCTGCGGCACGCCGTCGGTGCTTACCACCACATCACCGTCCTTCATCTTGACCTTGAACAGCGGGGTGGAAATGATGTCGGTAAGGATCGCCGCCAACGCATAGCCATTGCCGATGGCCAGCATGATCTCGTCCTCGAATTTCGACAGCTCTTCGTCAACGTTCCGCCCCAAGCGCTTCAGACCACTTACGAGGCTGTCCATGCCCTCCAGCGTATCGAGGTAGCGCTCGAAACTGACGCGGATTTCCTCCAATGCCGCCTTCACCTTACGTGCTGACAACTCAGTGCCCGCAAGCGAGACGCCTGCTTTCTCCATCTTGGAAACAGCGTTGTCAACCTCGATGCTGGACTGCTTGGCATTCTTCAGCGCCTTGTCGCCATGGCTGTCATAGGCCCAACCCGCGATGGCAAAGATGGGAGCAGCTACCGCAGCGCCGAGGATGGCCGTGCCGCCCGCGATACCCATCCCACCAGCAGCCAGTGATCCTCCGCCAATCGCCGCCAGCGTCGCGTTCGTCGCCGCAACACCCGCCAGACTGGAGATGGCGGTGCCCGTTGAAGCCGCAGCAAACGTCATCACCCCGCCGTACACGGCGAAGCCAGCGGCGACACCACCAGCGCCCGCGCCGGCGATACTTCCCAGCACACCCACCGCAGAATATGCATAGGCCTCGACCTTCTGCAGCGTGTGGCGTGGCAGTTTGACCTCGAGCTTCAGATCGCGGCTCTGGTTGAGCTGCTGCAGCAATGCCGTCGACAGCAATGAGAAGCGCTCGAAGTCCTTTCCGATGCTCAGTTCCAACTGCCCGAGCGCGTCGAGCGACTCGAGTGCCTTGGCCTCCTGGCGATCGAACTGCTCACGGCGAACCTGGTAGCGCGAGCGCGCAGCGTCGGCAATGTCGTCCGACTCACTGTGCTTCTTGTAGCCGTCGTAGGCCTTCTTGGCGCCAACCGAGAGGGCTGCCGCAGCGCCGAGTCCGATGATGATGGGTAGTGGCATGTTCTTGTTTCCTGGCAGTGGTGGTGTTGGGTATGAACAGCGTTGGGGTGTGAATCAGACGTCGGTCAGCAGATAAGCTGCTGCTGCGCTCTGCACTCGGACTGCGATGCGCTGGCGGAGGGAATCTGGCTCAATTACACGGATGCGCTCGGCCTGGGCCAGAATCCAAGTGATCATCTCTTGGTCGTCAGGCACCTGGACCCGCAGCCTTTGCCAGTCACTTTCTTCGATGGCCTGCAGCTGCTGCCCGGTGGCAAGTGGCGTTTCGGCCAGGGCCCAGGCTAGATGCGGATGCACTTCGGCATGCAGCTCTGTGGTCCCAATGCTGTTGCGGGGACTGAACGCGGCCGACTGTAGATAGCTCGGCATATCGAAGCCACGATCGTCGGCCTCCTCCTCCTGTACAGAGATATCCAGGATGCGATGCAAGGCATAGTGGCGAAAATCATCAAAGTTGCCGACGCGAGCAATCAGATAAGTCGTCGCTCCGCGCGATGCAAGTCCCGCGGGATGAAGCATCAGTTCTACCGGCGTCCCCTTTGCGCGGCTGAGATACCGAACCTGAAGTACGCGGCCGGCGAGTAGACCGGTAGCGACGCGGTCCCAGATCTCCGGCACAACCGAAGCAGGTAGAAGCGGCTTCACGGGAGGGACTACCCGAACACGCCGAGACCACTGCGAAAGGCCGTTGTGGTCCATCGCCTGCAGCAAAGCGCGGGACTCATTGAAATGCGGATCCAGCAGATCGAGAACGGTAGGCGGCAGGATATGGCGAAGGTGCTCTTCCGCCATGATCATCGCCAACGCTGCCGCCGGACTGATGGAGGGGACCGTCGTCTGGGCGTCTACAGCAAATGACCATCGATAAGGACGCAAGCGACGCACAGCCTCGTCACTGTCTTCTGAGCTGCATACCAGCTGGAAGAGCGTGCTCAGCTTTCCCGAGAGATCGCGCTGCAACGAGCGCAGGTTAATATCGAACCCCTCCGCCCACAGCGCATCACGCAGTTCAACTGTGGAGATGCTGCGCGGATAGCGCGGGATCAGGCGCAACAGGACAAGATTCCTGGCGAGTGGGTCCTTGTTTGAGCGTTGACTCATGGTTCCTTGCTGGGCCCGACCTAAGTCGTCGCCCCCCCTCAAAGTGTGGGAACAGACTGCGGGGAGCACGCGACAATCCGTGTCGCCTCATACTGATCAGTACGACTGAGATTCAAATGATCGGTATTGAGTGCGTGGCGCGTGCTTGGGTACAGGCGTCGTTGCCCGTTACCGCACAGCCGTGGGCAAGGCCATCGGCTTGGTGCACCGAAGTTGAGGCTGGTTAAAAGCCATGGAAAGATTGGCGGCGTAAGGCACGCCTGGGCCGTGCGACAGTATCCCTGCCGCCACGAGAGAATTCCCTTTCATCTTCAGCCCCCCTGTGGGCCAATCCATTTTTGCAGAGTCTACGACATTGGAACGACAGGATGGCCCCGATTTCCATAGGAATTTATGCAACTCATGGAGACCAGAAACAAGCCTAAAGATCCTCTGTGCGGCGCCGCTAACTTCCTAATCGAAAATGCGCTGACAATCTGAAGCCGAGATCCGGGCATTTACGACAGCTCTCTGCGTCCGGGTGCCTTCGGCGGCTAGTTGACGAATTTCACAGCAATCGGCATCCGGCGCCGCATTCGCTGGTACTTCTGCTGTCGATCCAGCTCATCGGCAATGGCCTGGGCGACTTCGCTGATAAGGCACACGCAATGTCTGTGGCTGCGGACCACTGAGACGCCGGCATGGATGAGTACCTGCTGGGCTACTACGCAGACCTGCCGCCGCGCGAGGCGGCGCTGGCGTTCGGCAGCGACTACGACCTGGAGCGTGACGATGCGCTGTGGCCACGGTCTGGCGTGCCTGTGTGACCCACGCAGCCGTCCGGCACGCCGGCATTCAAGGCAAGCGACGCCAGGGAATGACTGTTATGCTGGCAGCGCACCGGAATGGAAACCACGCATGCCCCGTTTCAACACCGCCTTGGCACTGAACCTCGTTTTGATGCTGCTGAGCGCTACACCTGCCATGGCCATGGCGGCGGACCCGCAGGTTTCCACAGAAGTATTCTGTGGAGCACGGTGACAATCCCACCTTCGAACTGCGGCAGGCGCCTGCCGTTGTGTATTCAACGACCCCTGGCCGCCCGATACCGTGCTGCAGGATCCCATGGCTGTGTTGTTGGTTGCTCAGCTGGATGAGCTGGGTCACGTTTCCAACGTGATGGTGGTGCGGTCCAGCGGATTGCGGGAGATTGATCGTGCGGCCTTTACCGCGGTGGACCAGTGGCGCTTCGAACCGGTCGTGGTTGAGGGCGGCGCGAGGCATGCGCGGGTTCGGGTGCGTTTGAGCTTCGCGCCTCTGGCCGAGGCGCCGCCCGGCTGAAGCGCTGGTCCAATCTGTCGCGATTGGCCCTACGCCATGGCCCTGACTGCGCGCATTCCTGCGCTTGGGGCCAATAACGCCAAGTCCTCCAAGACCGTTGCAGCGCAATCGCTTGCCGGCTTAACACGGTGTGCGACAATGCCGAAAGCGTCAGGACTGGCGATCGTCAGTCCTGTGGTTTCTTGGCATTTGGTTGCTGCACGAGTATCTCTTGGCGTGCCACCGGAAAAGGGTGGCGCGGGGTTCGAAAGCCCGCTCAGTAGCCTTGTGTTTTGCGCTTGTCAGCCGGCGTCACCTTGCGTGGCGCCGGTTGGCAATCCGTTCGCGTTCAATGGCGGGCGGTGCGTGGGGGTCTTCGGACCCACCGGCTTGGTTACTGTCCGGCTTTCGAACCACGCATCGTCCGCCGCCTTTATCGGTGGCGCTGCTGTCTGTCCTGTACGGAGCACTGCCATGAGCGCAACGAAGCTACCCGGTGTGAACACCCGCCGCGATCCAGCCAACGCCGATCACGAGAATGACCCCTCGCCCTTTCCTCTTGGATTTGTCGCCACGCTGCATCGCATTGGCGCGGGCGCCGCTGCCGACGGGCAGCCTTGGCCCGAGCGCAATCTGAGCCTGGGGCGCAGCACCCAGATGGCTGATGCGGATTGTGCGCTGGGCGGTTTACGCGTGGTGGCGGAGCTGATGCTGGCGGCGGAGCGCACGCGGCAGAATGGGTCAGACGAAGAGTATGTGGGAGATCGGGTGATGGAGGGGCTGAAGATGGCTTGTGTGGCGTTGACTGTGATGATTACTGAGCGGCTGCAGGTGACTACTTAGTAACAAAGCTCCTACCGAGCCGTGAAATTTCGAAACCGGCAGTCGTATCTACCAAAAAAAAGAATGACAGTGTGCATTGGAACATAGCCAATGCACACCTCTACTTTTAGTGGTTAACAGGCGTCTTCTCAACGAGGTCCGTCAAACCTCAGAACCTTCTCCAACTTGAACTCTCCTCTCCCGGAAACACAGTGCAAAGGAGCCTTGTGCTTTGCGACAAATTTCTTTTGCTTCTTCTGGAAAGAGGTGTCTGATTTTGGATACCTAGAACACACTATCAAACCTGCGAATGGAATTGCAGATGGCTTCCCTTTTTTCTCCAAAGGACGACCACATTTTTTCATTAATTCTATCGCAGCCTCAACCTGGTCAACGGCATGTTCGATGTCCGTTCCCTTGAGCTCCACTATTACAACTCCAACCGACTCCTTTAGCACTGCGAAGTCAGCGCAAAGTTCCCCCTTAACAACACCATCATCAAGCTTAACCTTATGGAATCGCGCCCGGTCTTCATTGATGAAGACCGCCACCCTTCCATTCTCTTCAACCTTAACCCTTGAATTCGTCGATAGTTCTCGAGATTCAGCGCAAGTCATCGAGAATACTCCACACCAAGGATCCTTGAGAATTCCGAAGCAATCTGACCGGATACCTCATCAAGATAATCAGCCTCAATCATTCCGTCATCTTCGTCCTGAATTCTCGTTACAACGCCTGCCTGGATCGCGTAAGCGTTAACTTTATCACCATCAAGCCAGTAGTCCTCCTTAACTATCTCCTGAACCTCCGAATGCCGGCGAGACCCCTTGCGCCCAGCGACACCCCTAGCCTTTATTA
The DNA here is from genome assembly GCF_030985535.1 of Stenotrophomonas sp. Sm2128. Lineage (NCBI taxonomy): Bacteria > Pseudomonadati > Pseudomonadota > Gammaproteobacteria > Lysobacterales > Lysobacteraceae > Stenotrophomonas > Stenotrophomonas sp. Sm2128. Next base: position 5,881 of record NZ_JAPTFQ010000048.1, on the reverse strand, counting down.
GATTATTTATTTTGGCCAGAACATAAGGGCTGTGCGTCGTTACCATCAACTTTGACCGTCCTTTTGATAAGGCGATAAAGTGGGAGAACACCTCCACAAGGGTACTCTGCGCCGATGGAAACAAATGTGCCTCCGGCTCTTCTATAAAAATCTGCTGGCGCAACCCAAACCTCTCAGCGTAGCCAATCCTACTCTTGAGAGCGACCATCAGGGGCATCAGCTCTTGCTGACCGGACGACATCGCTGATAGCGGAACTCGCCGTCCGTCAGCTGTCTTTAGATATTCCTTATTCCTTTCAACTACCAGCGTTCCGCTCATAAGAGCATCCAATTTTGATGCGAGATGAGAGGCTGTACGAGAAAGAGGCGGCATAAACCTCCTCTCTCTAAGTCCAGAATAGAACCTACCAAACCTTAGAATGAGAGGATCAAGGATACGACCGTGCTCGAAAGCTACGATGCTCTTCCCAATACTAGTGAAGAAGGATCGACCAGCAGGGATAAATATCTGACTTTCACTGAAATTCTCACCCAAACGCCGGCGATTTAGCTTCCTTACATTCTCTCTAAGCTCATAAGAAACTGCCATGGCACGATGAGATTCCACCGCATCGTCAGACAGCCTCGATGCCTGCTTTGTCATAGCCAATGCTGCGTCGTATTGCTCTTCAAAGTACGGAGAGAACCAAACCCTCATGTTCTCGCCAAGTTTCTTTCTATACTCAATTCGACTGATTCTTACCTGAAAATCGCCCGCATAGAATTCGAGCTGGAACTTTCCTTGCCCCCACGCCTGGACCGGGAACCATTCTTTGAATTTTTCTTTCACATGAGTCTTGAAGTGGTCCAGTCCCTTGGATTCTTCCAGAACCTGCCACTGCTCATTGAAGAGTTCGTTAAAGAAGAATGCGAGCTTGGAAAGAACACTCTTTCCGCTCGCGGACGGTCCGATGACGACAGTTAGAGTCGAGAGCTCAATGTCTGCGCTTGTAATACTAAGGAAATCCCTTACAACCAACCTAGCTGCCATGCTTTGCTCCCCTTAAAAAAAACGGGCGGCCAATGGCCGCCCGTTCAGTCTACATTACAAAATAGATCAAACCCCAACAGGATTAGCCTTCTCCGGATCAATCTTGTACTGCTTGATCGCCCGGGCCACATCCTTCGCGGTCATCTTCCCTTCCTTCGCCAGCGCCGCAATCGCGGCATGCGCGATGTAGTACCGGTCAACCTCAAAGAACCGACGCAGGTTCGCACGCGTATCCGAACGACCAAACCCATCGGTACCCAGCACGGTGTAAGACATCGGCACGAACGCACGGATCTGGTCCGCATACGCACGCACGTAGTCGGTGGCGGCAATCGCCGGGCCCTGGCGGCCTTCCAGCAGCTCGGTCACGTAGGCCTTGCGCTGCTCACCTTCCGGATGCAGGCGGTTGGCACGTTCCACGTCGAAACCATCGCGACGCAGTTCGTTGAAGCTCGGGCAGCTCCAGATGTCGGCGGTCACGCCGAAGTCCTTGTCCAGCAGCTCGGCCGCGGCAATGGCTTCGCGCAGGATGGTGCCCGAACCCAGCAGCTGCACGCGCAGCTCGCCCTTCTTCGGCTTGCCGGCGTCGGTCAGCAGGTACATGCCCTTGACGATACCTTCGGCCGCACCTTCCGGCATTTCCGGGTGGGTGTAGTTCTCGTTCATCAGGGTGACGTAGTAATACTCGTCCACCTGGTCTTCCATCATGCGCTTGGTGCCGTGCTGCAGGATCACCGTCACTTCGAAGCCGAAGGTAGGGTCGTAGCTGCGCACGTTCGGAATGCCACCGGCCACCAGATGGCTGAAGCCATCTTCGTGCTGCAGGCCTTCACCGTTCAGCGTGGTGCGGCCAGCGGTGCCACCCAGCAGGAAGCCGCGGGTACGCATATCCGCTGCCTGCCAGGCGATGTCGCCCACGCGCTGGAAGCCGAACATCGAGTAGTAGATGTAGAACGGCAGCATCGGCACGTTGCTGACCGAGTAGCTGGTGCCGGCGGCCATCCACGAGCTGATCGCGCCCGGCTCGCTGATGCCCTGCTGCAGCACCTGGCCGCTCTGGTCTTCGCGATAGAACATCAGCTGGTCGGCGTCGACCGGCTTGTACTTCTGGCCGAACGGCGCGTAGATGCCGATCTGGCGGAACAGGCCTTCCATGCCGAAGGTACGGGCTTCGTCGGCCACGATCGGCACGATGTGCGGGCCCAGTTCCTTGTCGCGCAGGGTGATGTTCAGGCTCTGCACGAAGGCCATGGTGGTGGAGTAGCTGCGCTCGCCGCTGCTCTTCAGCAGGCGCTCGTAGGCGTCCAGCTTCGGTGCCACGAAGGTCTTGTCGGCCTTGCGGCGGCGCTGCGGCAGGTAACCGCCCAGCGCGGCACGGCGTTCCTGCAGGTACTGCACTTCCGGCGAATCCGGGCCCGGGTGGTAGAACGGCACCTGGCCGTCGGCCAGCTGCGCGTCGGTCACCGGAATGTTGAAGCGGTCGCGGAAGTGGCGCACCGCTTCGTCGTCCAGCTTCTTGGTCTGGTGGGTCGGGTTCAGCGCCTCACCGGCGCTGCCCATGCCGTAACCCTTCACGGTCTTGGCCAGGATGACGGTCGGCATGCCCTTGGTGTTCACGGCCTGGTGGTAGGCGGCGTACACCTTGTGCGGGTCGTGGCCACCACGGTTCAGGCGCCAGATGTCGTCGTCGGAAAGGCCGGCGACCATCGCAGCGGTTTCCGGGTACTTGCCGAAGAAATGCTCGCGGGTATACGCTCCGCCGAAGGCCTTGCAGTTCTGGTATTCGCCGTCGACGGTTTCCATCATCAGCTTCTTCAGGACGCCGTTGGTGTCCTTGGCCAGCAGGGCATCCCAGTAACCGCCCCACAGCAGCTTGATCACGTTCCAGCCGCCGCCACGGAACACGCCTTCCAGTTCCTGGATGATCTTGCCGTTGCCGCGCACCGGACCGTCCAGGCGCTGCAGGTTGCAGTTCACCACGAAGATCAGGTTGTCCAGGCCTTCACGGCCGGCCAGGGCGATGGCACCCAGGGTTTCCGGCTCGTCGCTCTCGCCGTCGCCGATGAAGCACCACACCTTGCGGTCGGACTTCTCGATCAGGCCACGGTTTTCCAGGTAGCGCATGAATTGCGCCTGGTAGATGGCGGCCAGCGGGCCCAGGCCCATCGACACGGTCGGGGTCTGCCAGTAGTCCGGCATCAGCCACGGGTGCGGGTACGAGGACAGGCCACCGCCGTCCACTTCCATGCGGAACTTGTCCAGCTGCTCTTCGCTGATGCGGCCTTCCAGGAAGGAACGCGCGTAGATGCCCGGGGCGCTGTGGCCCTGGATGAACAGCAGGTCGCCCGGGTGGTTTTCGCTCGGGGCGCGCCAGAAGTGGTTGAAGCCCACGTCGTACAGGGTGGCGCCGGAGGCGAACGAGGCGATGTGGCCGCCCAGGTCACCCGGCTTGCGGTTGGCGCGGACCACGGTGGCCATCGCGTTCCAGCGGATGATCGAACGGATGCGCCATTCCAGCTCGGCATTGCCCGGGCTCTTGGCCTCGAACTGCGGTTCGATGGTGTTGACGTATTCGGTGGTGGGAGAGAACGGCAGGTAGGCGCCCGAACGACGGGTCAGTTCCACCATGCCTTCCAGCAGCTGATGCGCGCGCTCGGAGCCCTCGACATCAATAACGGCCTTCAACGACTCGATCCACTCCTGGGTTTCCACAGGATTCGGGTCGTTGTTCAGCACCTCGTTCAACCAGTTCATTAGCGCTCCCATAACCGCACGCACGCGCGCGACTGTTGTATAGATTTCTAGACCGCAAAGTGTAGCGCACCAAGGGCTTTCGTCACTTGGCTACGCAGGCGTATGGATGCAACCGGCCAGTGTCCGCAAGGGGCTTGCCGGGGCCGCTGAAGGCCCTGCGGCGGGCCTTGGTGGCTGCGCGGGCTGTCGCTTGCGGGCCGCTGCGCCCATGTGCAGGACGCAGTGTTACCGCTGCCGATGACGGTTGTAGGGCAGCGCCATGCCCACCTGTATCGGCTGCGCGTGCCGGCGCTGAACCGGCGACAACGTGTCGCACCTGCCTCTGGATTGGCCCCCACCCTTCCCTCAGGGTAAGCCTCGAGTGTTGGCCTCGCCCGCTTCGGTCCGCCGTCTGGCCCTGCCTCGCTCCCTTCCACAGTGTTGCCCGGGGCGCCTCGCAAGGGGCGCCCCTTTTGCCGTGCGCGGGGCTGGCCGTGGCCCAAAACTGACCCGCTTGTGGCCGGATCGATGATTGTCGGCTTCGATATATCGATATATCGTTTGCACACTCGTTTACCGATATATCGAAATGAGCCGTACCGCTTCTCCCAGAGCCCGTTCCACTAATCAGGAAGTGCCGCGCCGCAACGGCCAGCCGCGGGTGCTCAGCCGCGGCGACCTGCGCCTGCTGGTGCTGGCCCTGATCGGCGAACAACCCCGCCATGGCTATGAGCTGATGCAGCTGATCAGCAACCAGTTCATGCAAGCCTACACGCCCAGCGCCGGCACCATGTACCCGCTGCTGGCCAGCTTCGAGCAGGCCGGCTGGATCGAGGCCGAGGAAGTGGACGGCAAGCGGATCTTCCGCATCACCGCCGCCGGCGAGTTCGAGCTGAAGGTGCAGCGCACCCAGGTGCGCCTGGCGCAGCGACGTGCCTTCGACCGTGCCCGCGAGATCACCAAGGCCTCGCTGCCGCCGCCGCTGGCCGGTGCCCTGCGCGAGTTCAAGCGGGCGCTGGTGCACCACCACGGCCGTTGGGCCGAGGGCGAAGCGGAAGAAGTAGCGGCGCTGCTGACGCGGGCGTCTGCGCTGCTCAACGGTACGGCCGGTAACGAGCAACCACCGATTTCAATGACCCAGCCAGACTGACTCCAGCCAGGTCTTCCCTACGCCTCGCGCCCCCGCGCGACACCTTTACAGGTAACCCCCATGACCGAACACAACAACACGCGCCTGCGCCTGGATGTGCGCTTCCGTGAATTGACCGTGCTGCGCACTGAAGAGGTCACCCCGCACATGCGCCGCATCGTGCTGGGTGGCGACGCGCTGGCCGGCTTCGATTCGCCCGGCGCCGACGACCACATCAAGCTGTTCTTCCCCAACGCTGCGGGCGAGATGGTGCTGCCGGTGCTGACCGCCGAAGGCCGCAGCTACCCGGACGGCAAGGAGCCCTCGCCCGCCCGCGACTACACCCCGCGCTGGTGGGACCACGAGACCGGCGAGCTGGCCATCGACTTCGTCCTGCACGACCAGGGCATTGCGGGGCCGTGGGCCGAGCAGGCCAAGGCAGGCGACACGCTGGTGATCGGCGGACCGCGCGGTTCGTTCGTGGTGGCCGACAGCTTTGATGCCTATGTGCTGATCGGCGATGAAACCGCGCTGCCGGCCATCGCCCGCTGGCTGGACGTGCTGCCGGACGGTGCCGAGGTGCAGGTCTTCATTGAAGTGAGCGATGAGGCCGAACGCCAGGACCTGCCGCAGTACGAGAACGTGCGTATCCACTGGCTGGAGCGCAATGGCTTCCCGGCCGCCAGCAGCACGCTGCTGGAAGACATGCTGACCGACTTCGAGGCACCGGACGGCGATGTCTTCTACTGGATCGCCACCGAATCGCGCCGCGCACGGATGATGCGCAAGTTCATCGAAGGCCACCTGGGCGTGCCGCGCGACTGGATCCGCTCGACCGGTTACTGGAAGGCGCACCCGGACGAAACCGACGGCGATTAATCCCAAGACGGTGGGTGCGGCCCCCGCTTGGTGGGTGCGGACCGTTGGTCCGCACGCCCTGCAACAGGTAGTGCCGGCCTTGTCCACCAGCGTGTCTTCCACCATGCCGC
>NZ_JAPTFQ010000047.1:0-38431 GCF_030985535.1 Stenotrophomonas sp. Sm2128 | reverse complement strand
TGCCGGTCCCGATGCCGGTCCCGATGCCGGTCCCGATGCCGGTCCCGATGCCGGTCCCGATGCCGGTCCCGATGCCGGTCCCGATGCCGATCCCGATGCCGATCCCACCGCTGCCACACGCGCTACGCAACCCGGTCATGTCCCTGCAACGCCGTTGCGGCCCAATACGCCCACGCGGCCCGGCCGTGGGAAGGGACCGGACCGGCCTTCCCACCCTGGGCCCGACCAACTTTTCACGGGCGAGGGTGTCATGCGCAATCGAGTGACGCGGCGGTACTTCCAGCAGCTGTTCGCGCTGTACGCCGGTTTCGTGCAGTCGCGCTGAGGCGTAGACGCCAGCGAGGTAGAGTCGACCGTTGGTCGACTATCGCGCGAAGCGCGGGGTTTTCGGGGGCTGTACGAAAGGCAGTCGACTAACAGTCGACTCTACCCAGTCGACTCTACCCAGTCGCCGCAATACCCAGTCGCCGCAGTACCCAGTTGATCGCCCAGTCAGCGCCGCTTGCCGCGGCGCGCTGGTGCCGGCGGCGGTGCATCCGAACGCGGCTTGGCGTACTGCGTCCACAGCGCCGGCAGTGCCTTGCCGGTGTGCTTCTGCCACAGCGCCGGCGTATAGCGGCCGTCGCGCAGGGCCTTGTCCAGCGCCAGCACCAGGCCGGGATACTCGGCCTCGGCCCATTTCAGGAACGCACCGGTCACCCGGTAGCCGCTGTCGAAATTCTGCCCCTTCTCGACCTTGCCCGGCAGCACCCAGCCTGCGGCGGCATTGTCCATGCCGTAGCGGTCGCGTGCGTAGTCGGCGATGCCTTCCACCAGCCAGCCCGGCACCCGTGCATCGCCGTAACCTGGATAGCCCTGCACGATGTGCATCGCCTCATGGGTGACCAGGTCGATGTCGTTCGGGTGCTGCGCCAACCAGCCTGGGTTGATGGTGATCGTCGCTGCCTGGTCCTTGTCGCCGACGAAGGCGATGCCGGTGTAGGCCGGATCGATCACGATGCGCACCATCGCCGGCGCGGCCGGGTGGAAGTCCGCGCGTTCGCGCAGGTAGGCGAAGAAGAACGTATCGATCACCCGCTTGCGCTGCGGCGCGGCCAGGGCGCCACGGGCGTCCTGGTAGTTCAGCGTCACGCCGTCGCGGGTCAGCTGCGTATCGAACGCCTGGGTCTGGCCGAAACTTGAGAAGGACAGGGCAACAAGGGCCAGAGGCAGAAGACGGTAGCGCATGCGGCTCATTGTACGGTGCCGGCCGCCAGCAGTTCGATCTCCGCCAGTGGCAGCCGTGCCGGTGCCGCCAGGCGCAGGCGGTATTCGCTGTAGCGGCCGGGTCTGGCGATGCGGAACGGACGGGTCTGGCGGGCGGATTCGAAGTCTTCGCCGCTGCGCTGGTCGAGCACGGTCCAGCTGCCGCCGCCGTTGCGCGCCTCCAGCGTCCACTCACCGCCCTGGATGCGGCCGTCGCCGCTGGTGAGCGTGTACATCGTCGGCGTGCCGTCGCTCAGTCCGGTCAGCGCGATGGTTGCGCCGCCGCCCAGGCCCACGGTGGTACTCGCATCGTCATCGACCAGTGCGGGCAGGGCGCGGCCATCGGCCAGCGTCGCCTTCGCGCCGCTGCCGAGCAGGTCGTGCAGCAGCTGCGGGCGCTGGCCGCGCGCGGTCAACGAGCGCGGCACATCGTCCACGCCGCTGCCCCAGCGCGAGGGACGGGGTCCCATCACGAAGTCGAGGGTCGCGCCCTTGGCGATCAGGTCGTGTGGCACCCAGGTCTTCGTCCACGGCTTGCCGTTGATCTTCAGCGACTGCACGTAGACGTTCTCGCGCGAGTTGTTGGCCGCGTTCACGGTCAGCACCGCGCCACCCTGCAGCTCCACGCGTGCATGTTCGAAGGCCGGCGAGCCGATCACGTACTCCGGGGCGCCCATGCGAAGCGGGTACAGGCCCAGCGAGGCCAGCACGTACCATGCCGAGGTTTCGCCGTTGTCCTCATCGCCCGGATAGCCCTGGCCGATCTCGCTGCCGACGTACAGCCGCGACAGGATCTCGCGCACGTGCTGCTGGGTCTTCCACGGCTGCCCGGCATACAGGTACATCCACGGGATGTGGTGCGCCGGCTGGTTGCTGTGCGCGTACATGCCCATGCGCACGTCGCGCGCTTCGGTCATCTCGTGGATGGTGCCGCCGTAGGAGCCGGCCAGTGCCGGGTCTGCGGTTTCCGGCGTGGCGAAGAAGGTATCCAGCTTCGCCGCCAGCTTGTCGCGGCCACCGTACAGCGCGGCCAGGCCTTCGCCGTCATGGGCGGCAGTGAAGGCGAAGGTCCAGCCGTTGGATTCGGTGTAATCGTGGCCCCACACGCGCGGGTCGTAGTCCTTGGCGTCCACGCGCCAGCGGCCATCCGCCCTGCGGCCCTGGAAGAAGCCGGCGGCAGGGTCGAACATCGTCGCGTAGCTGGCAGCGCGGTGGCGGAAGTAGTCGGCTTCGGTGCTGTAGCGCTCGCGTGCGGCCGGCGTGGCCGCGCGCTTGGCCAGCGCATCGGCCATGTTGGCGATGCCGAAGTCATTGAGTGCGCCTTCCATCGTCCACGACATGCCCTCATGCACGTCGGCGCTGGCGTAGCCCCGGAAGGTCGAACGGTCCATGCCCTTGCGGCCGACATGGCGGTCGGGTGGTACCACGGTCGCGTTCTTCAGCGCGGCGGCGTAGGCCTCGCCCGGATCGAAGCCGCCGACGCCCTTCAGCCACACATCGGCGAAGGCCACGTCCGAGCTGGTGCCGACCATCAGGTCCGCGTAGCCCGGCGACGACCAGCGCGCGATCCAGCCGCCAGCGCGGTACTGCTCGATGAAACCCTGCACCATCTGCCCGGCATCGTCGGGCGTGAACAGCGCGTAGGCCGGCCACGTGGTGCGGAAGGTGTCCCAGAAGCCATTGTTGACGAACACCTTGCCATCGCGCACGGCGGCAAAGGTGCGGGTCGCGCTGCCATCGGTGTTGTCATCGCTGGCGCTGGCGCTGGCCTGGTTGGCGTAGCGCCACTCCGGTGCGGCGGCGCTGCCCACGTTTTCATGGCCGGAATTCGGGTACAGGAACAGCCGGTACAGGCTGGAATACAGCGTGGTCTTCTGGTCGTCGCTGGCATCGCCGATGTCGAAGCGGGTCAGGCGTGCGTCCCATGCATCCTGCGCACGGCCGGCCACGCTCTCCAGCGTATCGGTGGCGGTGATTTCCAGGGCCAGGTTGTGTCGTGCCTGCTCCACCGAGATCAGCGAAGTGGCGATGCGCATGGTCACCCGCCGGTCGCTGCCGGCATCGAACTTGATGTAGCCGGTCGGGCGGCCGGTGCTGAGGCGCCCACTGCTGCGCCACGGCTTGTCGAAGCTGGCCACCACGTACATGCGGCTGGCACCGTTGGACAGGCCGCTGCGCGTGTCGGTGTAGCCGGACAGCGTCTGCGTGGCGGCGTCCAGAGTCAGGCCACCGCGGGCATCGACGTTGTCGAACAGCAGGTTGGCGTCGCCGTCCTCCGGGAAGTCAAAGCGGAACAGCGCGGCATGGTCGGTCGGCGCGATCGATGCCGCGACGCCGTTGTCGAAGCGCACGTCGTAGCGGTAAGGGCGGGCGCTTTCGTGGCTGCGGTCGAACGACAGGGCACGTTTGCGACGGTCAGCCTCCGGCACGCCACGACTGGCCGATGGCATCACCTGGAAGGTCTGGCGGTCGCCCATCCACGGGCTGGGTTGATGGCTCAGCGCAAGCGCCTGCAGCTGCGGACGGTTCTGCGCGTCGTTCTGCTCGTTCCAGCGGTACAGCCAGTTCAGCGCACCGGCATCGGTGACCGGGGTCCAGAAGTTGAACCCGTGCGGCACCGCCGTGGCCGGGAGATTGTTGCCACGCGAGAAGGTGCCGTTGGCCTGGGTACCGCGGGTGGTCAGTACCCAGTCGGAGACGCGCGCTGGCTGCTGCCGTGGCACTGTGTCCAGGCGAACGTCATCAATCCAGCCGGAGACCGGTGCGCCGTCGGCACTGGCCACCTCCAGTTCGATCGCCACCACGCGGCGGCCCTTCAGCGCGGGCACATCGCCCAGCCGCACCGCCTTGCGCGCCCATTGCTGCGGGTACAGCGTCTTCGAGTCGCCCTGCGCGCGGGCGCCGATCGCTACGCCGTGCTGGTCGCGTGCAGTGCCGGCCGAAACCCGACTGCCATCGTCCAGCAGCAGGTCCAGAGACACATAGGTCGAAGCCACGGTGTCCTTGCCGACGATCTCCGGCAGCACCAACCACGACAGGGTGGTATCCGCCTCGATGGTCACGTCCGCCTTGAACAGTTCGCGCCGCGCATTGCCACCTTCACTGCTGTAGCGCAGTGCGTGCAGGCCGCTGTAGCCGACATTGCGCTTGGCGGCGTAGGGCGCCGCGGGGCCATTGCCGATCGTGACCTGCAATGCGCCTGCGGCCGGTTCCGGAGCCGGCTGGCCCGGCTCGAACGAGCTCTGCAGTCCCTGTGCCAGCACCGGCATCGCGGTAGTCGCACAGGCCAGGGCCAGGGCGAGCGGAAGCAGGGCGCGGCGTGGATCGGACAGGGTCATGCAGGGGTCTCCCGGAAGGGCTGGCGGCGGGCAGAACCCGCATCGGCGGACACCACGGACGGCATCGCTCCGCCCGCCGGGATGGCAGTGGAAGAGGCGATGCCGGTCCGGTGGGGGCGGGCCATGCGATCGGGTCGGATTGGGGCAGGCCGGTTCACGACCTGGCCCGATCCTGCAACAGCCGTGGCAACCTGGCAAGTGCCATTTAGTTCGATCCAAATGCGGTAAATATCGTTGTCGGTGGTTTCCCGGGGTGAATCTGCAGGATCGGTCGGGAATTCCCACCGGTACCTCATCCCGAAGTGGCATGCAAGGTCGCAGGGAATCGGCCCGATACGCGCAAAGACCCGTTGCGGCGCAATGTCGGGGCGGCCTGGATGCTAGAATCACAGGCCTCGCAACCCGTTCATCGACATCCGCCATGAGCCATACCGCCACTGCGCCCGCCAACGCCGAGAAGCGCTACACCGTGCACCGCAGCGATCTGCCGCTGAGCTGCCCGACCCCGGAAATGGCGCTGTGGAACTCGCATCCGCGCGTGTACCTGCCGATCGAAGACGAGCCCAATGGCGAAGCGCAGTGCCCGTACTGCGGTTCCGTGTTCGTGCTGGCCGACTAAGCGGCCGCCCCTTCGATGCGCCGATTGACCGTGGTGCAGTTGCTGCCGGCGCTGCACTCCGGCGGCGTCGAGCGCTCGACCCTGGAAATCGCTGCGGCCCTGGTCGCCGCCGGCCATCGCGCGCTGGTGGTTTCCGCCGGTGGCCGCCTGGTGCAGCCGCTGCTCGACAGCGGTGCCGAGCACCTCACCCTGGACATCGGCCGCAAGTCGCTGCTGACCCTGCGCCACTTGCCGACCCTGCGCCGCTTGTTTGCCGAGGTTGGTGCGGACATCGTGCATGCCCGCTCGCGGCTGCCGGCCTGGCTGGGCCTGTACGCAATCCGTGCCCTGCCTGCCGCGCAACGCCCGCACTGGGTGACCACCGTGCATGGGCTGAATTCGCCCAGCCGCTACAGCGCGGTGATGACCAGCGGCGAACGCGTGATCTGCGTGTCCAACACCGTGCGCGATTACGTGCAGCGGCACTACCCGACCGTGCCCGAACAGGCATTGCAGGTGATTCCGCGTGGCGTCGATGTGGCCCAGTTCCCGCGCGTGGCGCGTGCCGATCGCCGTCCGCGGATGGCGCTTGCGGCAGAGTACCCATGGCTGGCGCAGGTTGAAGGCCCCTTGCTGCTGTTGCCGGGGCGTGGCACCCGCCTGAAGGGTCACGCACACGCATTGCAGCTGCTGGCGGATGTGCGCGCCGCCGGCGTGCCGGCACAGTTGTGGATGCTGGGCACCGATGAACCCGGCCGTGAAGCCTACGTGGCCGACCTGCGCCGGCAGGCGGCCGCGCTCGGCGTGGCCGAGGCCGTGCACATCAGCACGCCGACCGCACGCATCGCCCAGGCCTACGCGGCCAGCGACCTGGTACTGCAGCTGTCGGACAAGCCCGAAGCGTTCGGCCGCACCGTGGTCGAGGCGTTGTCGGTGGGCCGGCCGGTGCTGGGTTGGGACCATGGTGGCGTTGGTGAGCTGCTTCGGCAGCTGCAACCCGCAGGTGCCGTGCCGCTCGGCGATGCGCGGGCATTGGGTGAACGTGCGCTGGCCCTGCTGGCCCAGCCCCCGTCCTTGCCGACCCGCATCCCGTTTACCCTGCAGGCCATGCAGCGCGATACCCTCCGCCTCTATGCCGACCTCGCCGGCTGACCCCACCGTCATCGTGCGCGACGACCGCGCCGGGCGCTGGGCGCCCTGGTGGGTGCTGGCGTACGTGGCGATGTGGCCGTTGCCAGGCATCGCCGAAACCGTGTTGGGCCTGGGCGCGCTGTACGCGGCGGTGCGCATGGTGACGCGCCGCCTGCAGCGCCGCCCGCATCTGTTGAGCACGGCGGCCTGGGCACTGACTTCGATCCTGTTCCTTGGTTACTGGCTGCCGCAGGCATTCTCCGCATTCGATGCGATCGATCCGGCGGCCTCGTGGACCAAGGCTGCTGCGGGCCTGCGCTATCTGCCCTTCATGTGGCTGGTGGCGATCGCGGTGGCTACGCCGGAGCGGCGGCGGCTGACCTTCGCGGGGCTGGCACTGATCACCGGCGCATGGACGCTGGATGCACTGGTGCAGGCGGTGGCCGGCACCAGCCCCTGGTTCTGGTCGCTGGAACACCTGAAGCTGGCGGTCAGTGGCCACGCACTGTGCCCGGCCGACGAGGCCGCACTGGCAGATCGCCTCAGTGGCGCACTGGGACCGTGCAACCTGAAGTTCGGCCAGGTGCTGGCCAGCCTGTCGCCGTTCCTGCTGCTGCCCGCCGCGCGGCGCTTTGGCAATACGGGCTGGCTGCTGGCTGCGGCAGCGCTGGGCAGCGTGCTGCTGTTGGCCGGTTCGCGCGCCTCGTGGATCACCTTCGCGCTGGTGCTGGCCTACAGCGGCGTGCGCCAGTTCGGCTGGAAACGGCTGGCCGCGCTGGCGCTGGTGGCGGTACTCGGCGCCGGTGCGCTGACCGCCAGCGTGCCGCAGCTGCGCGAGCGCTTCGCGCGTACGGCCATGGCCCTGGAGGGGGGGGGGCGTGGTGTCGACGAGGCCCTGTCAGGGCGCGCGCGGATCTGGGAAGCCGCCGCCTGCATGATTGAAGAGCACCCGATCAATGGCGTGGGTGCACGTGGTTTCCGCGATGCCTATCCCGCTTGCGTGGCGGAGGAAGGGCCGGCCGTGTGGGGCAATGCCCCGGCGCTTCATGCCCATCAGATCGTGCTGGAAATCCTCGCAGAGACTGGAGTGATTGGTCTGTTGCTGTGGCTGGCGGCGGTGGCCCAGGCCTGGCGCGCATGGCGCTACGCGCCGGCAATGGCCCGCGAACGCGCGCGTCCGGCGATGCTGGCGCTGGCGGTGACCGTGTTCCCGCTGAACACCCATCTGGCGTTCTATTCGGCCTTCTGGGGTGGCCTGACCGTATTGCTGGCCGCGCTGTTCGCCGGCAGCCTGCTGGCGCGCGACGCGGACGACACGCCGACGGCGGTGTGATCGTCCATCCAGCCTGGCGTGGCTCTACTGCGCGTACCGAACGGAGATTGCTGTGGTGGATCCACGCCATGCGTGGATGGAGCTTTCCCGACGCAAACACAGGTAACCCACCACTACCGGTGTTTCCATGCGTATCGCACGCTCGAGGCATGGCCAGCCCAGGACTCCGCTACGGTCGATATTCCCGATCCGGCAACGTGTACTTGACCACGGCAACCCTTGACCGTGAACCGTTGTTCGCCGATGCGGCGAACATGGCGATCCTGATCGACACCCTGCGCTTCGTCGAGCGTAGGGGCTTCGGCCACAGTCTCGCCTGGGTGGTGATGCCCGACCATCTGCACTGGCTGATGGAACTGCGCAGTGGCAGCGCGGCTATCACGACCATGCAGTGCGGACCGACGAATCACTTCACGAGAAGGCGATGTACATCCTGGCCAATCCGGTCCGTGCGGGCTTGGCGTGCGTGGTGAGGGAGTACCCGTACGCCTGGTGCCGCTGGCCGTTGTGAATCCCGGCACGGAATCGAAGAGCATCCACGCATGGCGTGGATCTACTTGTAGAAATCACTCCGCCCACCCGGCTGGCGCTTGAAGCGACGGTGGATCCACAGGTACTGGTCGGGTGCCTCGCGCACCATCTCTTCGATGGCCTGGTTGACCCGCGTGGTATCGGCTTCCACGTCGTCGCTGGGGAAATTCTCCAGTGGCGCGCCGATCTTCAGGAAGTACTTCCCGCCTTCGCGGCGATGGAAATACGGGATCACCGCACAGCCGGTCATCCGCGCCAGCTGGTGGGTGGCAGTGATGGTCGAAGCGGTGTGGCCGAAGAACGGCACGAACACGGTGTCCTTGCCGCGCATGTCCTGGTCGGGTGCGTACCAGAGGAAGCCGCCCTTCTTCAGGTGGCGCACGGTGGCGCGGATGTCCTCATTGGCGAACATTGCCTTGGCGTAGCGCAGGCGGCCGAACTTCACCGCCCACTCGTACACCGGGTTCTTGTGCTTGCGGTACATGCCTGAAAGATCAACGTAGTCGCACAGCAGGCGCCCGCACATTTCCAGGGTCATGAAATGGCCGGACACCAGCAGCACGCCACGACCTTCCGCCTGCATCTGCCGCAGATGTTCCAGTCCTTCGATCTGCACCTGCGGGCGGATGCTGTCGATGCTGCCCCACCAGGCGCGGATGCACTCGAACACGCCCACACCCAGGGCATCGAAGCTGTCGCGCACCAGGCGCTGGCGCCAGGCCTCGTCCTTCTCGGGGAAGCACAGCTGCAGGTTGACCTCGGCGGCGCGGCGACGGCTGCCCAGCAGGCGCCAGGTGATCCAGCCGACGCCCCGGCCCAGCGCCCGCTGCAGCATCCACGGCAGGCGGGCGATGGCGAAGGCGCCCAGCATGGCGGCGAACATCGGCCAGTTGCGGGGATCGCGCAGCGACGGGCGGACGGCGGTGGTGGCATCGGACATTGGCCCATTCTACCAAGGCGGCCGCGTGTCTTTCCCGGGGGGCTCCCGTATCCTTGCCGCATGCGTAAAGACCCTGTCGAATGGATCCTGCGCGGCCTGTACTCGGTCGTGCTCTACATCCTGCTGCCGATCACCGTGTACCACCTGGTCTGGCGCGGCTTCCGGGTCCGTGAATACTTCCGGCGCTGGGATGAGCGCTATGCCTCCTATCCGCAGCCCACCGGCCAACCGCGGGTCTGGCTGCACGCGGTCTCGGTGGGCGAAGTCAATGCCGCTGCGCCGCTGGTGAACGCGCTGCGCAAGGAGCGCCCGGACATCCGCTGGGTCATCACCACCATCACCCCGACCGGCTCCGAGCGCGTGCGTGCGCTGTGGGGCGACGCCCTGGACCACGTCTACCTGCCGTATGACGTGCCCGGCAGCGTCAACCGCTTCCTCGGCCACTTCCAGCCCAGCCTGGCGCTGATCCTGGAAACCGAACTGTGGCCGAACATGCTGTTCGGCTGCCGTGACCGTGGCATTCCGGTCTACATCCTCAACGCGCGCCTCTCGGCACGTTCGCTGCGGGGCTACCGGTTGCTGGCGTCATTGATCCGCCGCGCACTGCGCACGGTCACCTGCGTGGCCGCGCAGTCGCAGGACGATGCCGAGCGTTTCGTGCAGCTGGGTGCCGCGCCGGAGCAGGTGCAGGCGCTGGGCAACCTGAAGTTCGACATCACTACGCCGGACGTGCAGGGCTTCGTCGAGCAGTTCCATGCCCGCGTGCCGGCCCGGCGGCCGGTGTGGATCGCCGCCAGTACCCATGATGGTGAAGAACAGGCGGTGATCGATCTGCATCGGCGCCTGCGCCGGCAGCACCCCGACCTGTTGCTGCTGTGGGCGCCCCGGCATCCCGAGCGCTTCCCGAAGGTGGAGGCGCTGGCGCGGGAGCAGGGCTGGAACGTGGCAACCCGGCGCGCGAAGCAGTGGCCGGAGGTTGGAACCGATGTGTTCGTCATCGATACCCTGGGCGAGCTGATGCCGTTCTATGCCTGCGCGCAGGTGGCGTTTGTCGGTGGAAGCCTGCAGCCGATCGGTGGCCACAACCTGCTGGAGCCGGCGGCGATGGGCACCGCTGCGGTGACGGGCCCGCACCTGCACAACTTCTCGGAGATTTCCCGTCGGATGCGCGAGGCGGGCGCGCTGTTGATCGGCGAAGACGTGCAGGCGGTCGGCGAACTGCTGCAGCACCTGCTCGAAGATCCACAGGCACGCGAGGACATGGCGCGGGCAGGCTGCACGCTGATCAGCAACGGACGCGGTGCCCTGCAGCGTACGCTGGCGCTGGTCGGACCACACCTGCCGCCGCCTTGCCGCTGAGTCCGAAGGGCCGACGCACGCGACGTGACTGTCGTGAAAGACCGCGTCAATTCTGCTTAGCGACCTGGAATCTGTCGTAGCGGGACCGTGAGCTTCCTTGCCAACGTGCCTGCCGTCACATCGTGATGCGCATGGCGCGTATTCCGATACCGCCTCCCGGCACAGGCTGTCAGTCTGCTGTCGACCGCGCTTGGGCGGATATCAAGGGAACTTGCGATGGACAGCGACAGCAGCCCCGGCATCGATGAGCCCGGGTACGGCGATCGCCTTGTGGTGGTGGCACTGACCTTGCTGCTGGGAGGCGGCGTGGTCGCGCTGGTCGGCCAGCACACCGCAGCCCAGGCAGGCCCGGCCATCGTCCTGAGCCTGCTGCTGGCCGCGCTGGGCACAGGGCCGCTGCTGTACTGCCTGCACGTTCTGAACCAGCAAAGGCCCGCTGCCGATGGCCTGCATGGCGTGGTGCGGGACTGCTGGGGAGGCGTGCCGGCCGTTCTGCTCGGTGGCGCGCTGCTGCTGGAACTGGTGGTGACTGCCGCTGGCGTTGCGCAGTCCGTCGCCAACCATCTGCATGTACTGCTGGCTGGTTGTGGAATAGAGGCCAGCAACGGGATGCCGGGTCAACTGATGGCTGCTGCCAGCCTGCTGTTGCTTGCAGGGGTCGGATTGCTGCGGCCACACCGTGTGGTGCTGGTTGCCTGCGTGCTGCTGACGGTGAAGGTCGGCGCCGGCCTGCTGTTGCTGGTGCTGGCAGCCCGCCATGTGCACTACGCGTACTGGATTCCATGGCTGCCGCCGGCAACGGCTCCCTATCGCTTCGGGTTCGGCGGTGTACTGGCGGCGAGCGTGCAGCTGTACGGTGTGTTCGCCACCGTTGGCCTGGCGCTGGGATTTCCTGGCATCGGCAGGCAGGCGAGGGCACGGCCGCCGCTGCTGCCGGCGTGCGTGCTGCTGGCCATGGTGCTGCTGATCGTACTGGCCGCGTTGCAGGCGGGCCTGGTCGAATTTCCGGCTCTGGCCAGCACGCGGCCTTTGTCGGTCGCCCTGCAGCATCACCCGCAGTTGTACTGGGTGATGCCCTTGCTGCCGCTGGCGGGAGTGGCAGGGTTGGTGGCGCTCATCCTGGTGCTGCTGATGTTGGCTGCGCGGGTGGCGATGCAGCTGTGGC
The DNA here is from genome assembly GCF_030985535.1 of Stenotrophomonas sp. Sm2128. Taxonomy (NCBI): domain Bacteria; kingdom Pseudomonadati; phylum Pseudomonadota; class Gammaproteobacteria; order Lysobacterales; family Lysobacteraceae; genus Stenotrophomonas; species Stenotrophomonas sp. Sm2128. The sequence goes on along the minus strand of NZ_JAPTFQ010000047.1, from coordinate 26,791 downwards.
CGACGGCAGGTGACCGATCCCTGGAGTTCCGGGAGAGACTGGTGCCGGTTGCCGTCGTCCTGTCGGCGGCATTGCTGGCGTTGTGGGCGCCCATGGGCAGCCTGCCGGTACTGCCTGGTCCGGCAACCCTGTTGGTGATGGGGGCCGTGTGCGTGGCCGTGCTGCGCGGACGGGCACCGCGGTCACGCGCCCTGCCGGTGCTGGCTCCCGTCGCCATCGCACTGTGTCTGCTGGCCGCAGTCGAACGGATGCGGGTCTGGCCCGGCTGACGGTCGGTGGGTGCATGCTTCCGTCCGCGCGACCAACAAAAAAGCCACCTCTCGCGACTCATACCCTAAATGTACATAGGATGCATGGGTGGCTTCCTATGTCACTGATACGTATACGGATGTACTCGATTGCATTGCTATGTATAGATGCATAGCAATGCATCGTACGGTGGAGGCGCCGACGGTGACGTCGGCGCTTTTTCTATCGGCCTTTGGTGATCGAATCTCCAAGAATCTTGCGGATCGCTCTTGCAAAGCCAACCTCAAGCACGACCCGTCCCCGTTCGTTGATGATTTCTCCGTGAGTTCCTTCCTTCAGGCCCCGCTCTTGCAGGTAGTCTGGTGATATCGCTTTCCTGAGTGCCTCGCGTTCTGATGGTGTGAACTGCTCAGACAGCGTGAATACAGCCAGAGGCGGTGCTACGCCAGTCGCCGAGATCGTGGCGCCCAGGGGGCGGCGATCAACTGTCACTTGCGTGTGGGCCTTCAGCAAATTGAGCTGCGATTTGAGCCTGTCACGTTCGGCGATGATGCCCTGCATGATGGATCGAATAGCCGGATCTTCGATACGCATCAGATATTCATCACTCGCCAAGACCTTCTTGACTCTCGGTAGAGGCGGGCCAGCGTAGGCCGCCCAAGCCTCAATGAGCGACCGGTAGTCGGCGGATGCTGCGTTATAGAGTGCTCGACCTTTTAGCACTCCTTCGGCCTCTGCCAAGCGGCCAATGGTTGAAATCGAGAAGTCTCGCGAGCCGGTGGCGTGCTGATTACTACAGATCTCATGCATCCTAGCCAGATTCGCCTGCCGATTTGAACGCCCTCCTTTTGCCAGCAGTGCGGCAAGCACAGCGTCGGGGTGCACATTCGTTGTGTCGGTCATGCTTTCACTTCTTCCAGAAGAACCCGGTCGACAGGGATTCCTTGCGCCGGATGTTGAGATACAGACAGCAGATGCGAGAGATCGACGTCGAAGTGCTGGCTGAGACGCACACCGGCGTCCATCAAACGGATCACTTCTCGTTGGCCGAGTATTGGATTGGTTGGATCCATCTGCTGAGATAGATGCCGCATGAACGCATTGCCCGCCAGTAGCTGCTCTTGTTCGCTGAGCGTCATGAACAAGGGCGGTCGGCCATCGTTGTAGAGCACGGCATCGAGAAGCTGACTTCGGCGGAATACCGCCTTTCCTGGGTCAAGATCCGGATACATCTCAACGCTATCGCATATGCCCGTCAGCTGTAGGAGTTCTGACTCTGTCTCCTCGAAGACAGCCTGTACATCAACCATTTCGCCAGCGGCAATCAACTGCGTACCGCCTTCTTGCGAATCGCCGAGGGCCAACTTGCAGCGTTCAATTAGACGCCAGCAAGCCACCAGGTCTTCTGCCAGATCACTGAAGCGCTTCATGGCGCTTTCCCACACCCGCTCTGCCTGTCGGTGTGCGTTCAACGCAACAAAGGGATGCCCGCTGTCCTCAGCGTCAGCCTTCTGCCTTTTGATATTCTGAAGTTCTTCTTCGCGCGTGAGGCAAGTGTTGCGCGCTTCGTCAAAGTGATAGGCGAGTGTGTTGAAGTGCGCGGCAAGCGCTGGGAGGTGATGTGGCTCGGTCACAAACCAGCGGCAGCGTACGCAGTTGCGACTGCCGCCGGGGACAGGTCCGTACTTTTGAGACGTTGCTGATCCCAAGTATGCCCCTCCGTTGTAACAGCCACCTATCGCACTATTGCCCTCATTCTCACTGGTATTGCCTCCAACCAGGCACAACCCATGGTGCATTGGCATCCAGCCCACTGGATTGCGTACGGAGGGATGTTGAGGGATGGCCACGGCGAGGCTAGGGACGCTATTGCAGACCGCCTTTTGAAGCAATTCTTCGTGAGCCGTATCGAGAAGGAAATTCTGAATGCTGACTTCCTTTCCTGCCTCAAGCCGTTCCGCAGCGCTATGCAACAACTTGCGAACATGGGTCGGCCCCGGCTTTGTATAGTAGAGGGTCATCAGCAGCCGACTGTGACCGACGAGCTTCTGCAGAACGGGGAACGGAACTTGTCCTTCTAAGGCCAGTGCGGTGATGAGCGAAACGCGTAGGCTATGAAGCGGAAAGAGAGTGGTCAGCCCGCAATTTTGTTCCTCCACAGGCGGAAGGAATTGAATTGGCGCACCGTTAGAGTGAGTCTCGCCTCGCTCAGCAATGCGGATTTGCAGTGCTGACAGGAGGCGGAACCAGCAGCCCTCAAGCTGGCCGGCGCGCTGCAGAGGTAGATTGGAGGATCCATCGCATTCCTCCGGCAATCTAAACAAGAAGCAGGCATCCGGATAACTACTTAGCTGTATCTCGCTTTTTGCTTGGACGTGACGTGCGTCGAGCTCTCCCCAGGCTGTTCGCCTCGAGACAGGATTGTACTTTTCCTGCCAGTTACGCATCTTCTCTAGCCAATAGAAGACGTCTTGATGGATCGGCCCACCTGCGCACCACGGCATTAGGTAGCCTTTGTCCTCACCAGCCTTCGCCATGTCAGCAGTCTTATTGGTGTTGATGTAGAGCACCGCCCCGGAGGACTCACTCTCACCTAGCTGCTGGCTACGTCGAAATACGCCTAGCTGGACGGGGCGTCGCTCACTTCCCCCAGCGAGGGGACTGGGATTCAACGTCCAAGAACCTGCTTCAAAGCGCCAAGTGTCGGCTTCGCCGGAATCAAGGAATCGTACCTGGTGAGTACGCAGTGGCAGGATTAGCTTTACGAGTAGCGCAACCCAGCGCACCGGGCTCCACATCTCCAGAACCTGTCCGCCACGATATCCCGACTTGAGTTTGCGGATACGCCATACGCAATCTGGGTCTGTTCGATCTATTTGCGCCTCTGTTACCTCAAACCAGTCAGGAGCAGTTCTACCGCGCGTACCAGCTTTCGCCCCCAGTGCCTGCTGCGCCCATTGCCAATCGCGGAAGTGTGGTCCAGCAGCAAGAATCTGGCGAAGTTCGTCGATGTATCCATAGGGCAGCGGCGAATGAACACTCTCATCACGCCTGGGTAGACCCTCTCTGGACATACGAGGGACGGGATTGTGAAACGCCGGGGATACAACCAACTGGCCGTTGTCAGTCTCCTCGCTGAACTCCTTTAGCAGCACGTATTGAAGGAAGGAATTGATGTGATTGTTGTTCTTGATGCCGTCAAAAGAGTTCGGACAAGCAGTGAGATAGAAGTTGGGCACGCTCGTGCTACGAGCGAGGAACACGCTAGGTTCGTGGGGCAACCCCTGTCGCGCAATGAAGCGATCGAAGAAGGCTGATAAGGCTCTCAGCCTGCTGGGCAGCCCCCGAGTCTCGCCTTTCAGCCATTCAACTGCCAAGATTCGCCAAGCAGTTAGGTGCGGATGCTCACGATCGAGCCATCCAAGAGATGTGTCCTGCTCGCGTCCTGCCCCCTTCTTCTTGAGGTGTGCATTCGCCCCTTTATTGATCTCAGTCATCCTTAAATTCCAGAACTCAGATTTATGTCAATCACATTGGCCGTGCTGAGTCCCCTATCTCGCATTCGTTGTGCGGCCGCCTCAAGTGCCATCAGCGCTTCACGGGTACTCGGCTGTGTATAGACCTCTTGGCTTGCTTCAGAGGAGTGGTGCATGAAGCGGCGTATATGCGCTTTTTCAACACCTGCGGTACGCAGCCGGAGGCCGTAGGCATGTCGGTGGCCGTGAGGTGTAGTACCTAATGCCTTGCCCACAGTGAGCCCGATACGCTCGCAGGCGGCCGCATGTGCCTTGTTGTACTGGGTCAGCGTGTACATGGCACCCACGGGCTGGCGGATCAGGTTGATAAAGGCGAATGGGTGGTTGCGATCAATGCGAGCGACCTGTTCCAGATAGCGGTGCCACAACTGCAGGAACCATTCGCCATACTCGGGCACAAACCAGTACGCCTGCTTGTAGTAGGCCTGGTCATGCATGCCGCCCTTCCATCCCGCATGGCGCCGATCCATGACCAAGGTGCGAGGCGCCAAGCCGAATTGTTGGGAAAGGTATTCAGCGCGGGTACCTTTACGCACCCTTCCGCGTTCGTCACGCCAGTCACTAGGAGCAGAGCCGTGGCTCGGATGGTGGATGAGCACTTTTGCCCCCTCTAGGTTGCCCGGGTCTGGAAAAACGTCCGAAATGTAGAGGTGGAAGGGTTCCGACTCGCGGAAGCCTGCGCCGTGCAACAGCAAGGTAATGAGCATGCCGCGGTAGTCCTGGCGTCTACCTGCACGAAATCCTCTCGTTAACAATTCCTCGAATCGCTCTTCGGGAAAGGCGGGAGGCTCCCCGCTCTGCACCTTCGGCAGGCGTTGGCTTCGGACACGATGTCCAGTTTCGGTTGGATGTGCATTTGCTGCCCAGGTGTGACCTAAGAACGCTTTGCTGCGGCGGAACTGATAAGCAGCCTCATCTATCTGTCGATCGAAGGCCCCACCTTGATATCGCGGGTTCAGCCGAGCAGCTTCAGGTCGTATCTCGCTTAACCACGCAAAGAAGTCCGTCAAGTGGGTAACGATGTTCGCGGCATCCTGCGGTGCGCGTGGAGCCCAACAAAGACCGCTCGGATCGAGCCCCGTTTTTCGGTCGAAGGTGCCTGTATACAGCCGCTGCGCAAAGTTCTGGAACAAACGATAGGTGTCACGCTCGGCAGGGTTGGAGAGCAGGTACTCCAGGAACAGCCGTACAGAACGGGTGACTTTCGACATCCACGTCAGGCTACGGTCATGGCTACGGTGCAAGCAATAGTCAAGAAGTGGCTCCAGCACCCCTGCAGGAGTTAGCAGTGCGGGCAACTCAGAATAGGCCCCTGTGGCATCTGTATAGATGCGGGCCTTCACGGTCACGAACATAGACCTACGCCATCTGACCGCGCATCCAGTAGATCGCGCTCAGGGACTGATGGAGATCAGGATGCCTGGCTACATCCAACGGCAAGTTGTCGACAGTCATTGGAGCATCTGAACAGGCGCCACAGTCACATACCATGTAATTTTAGGGGAGAAGTTCATGGGGCGCTAGGCGTAAAAAAGCCCCTACGAGAGGGGCTCTGGGGTGTTTCCAGGGGCTAATCCACCCCAACTATGTATCTTTAGCTGGGGGGAATAACTCGCGGGTGGCTTCTTCGTGACCGGCAGGCTGACGACTCAGTGCGTGGTGGTTGCCGGGTTGCCCGCGTCCTGGGTCAGCAGGCGGTTGACGTCCTGCAGCTCGGCCACGTCCAGCGCACCCAGCGACTGGCTCAGCAGCAGGCGGTTCTGCAGGAAGGTATAACGGGCCTGGGCGTAGTCCAGCTGCGCCGAGAACAGGATGCGCTGGTTCTGGATCACGTCCAGCACGGTACGGGTACCGACTTCCAGGCCGACCTGCGAGGCGTCATAGGCGCTCTGTGCCGAGACCACCGCCAGGCGGCGGGCTTCCACTTCGCTGATGCCCTGCACCAGGGTCTGGTAGGCATTGCGGGTGTTGCGGTCCAGGGCACGCTTCTGCTGCTCGTAGCCGTCCTGGGCAATGTCACGCTGGGCCAGCGCCTGGCGCACGCCGGACTGGGTAGCGCCGCCGGCGAAGATCGGCACGTTCAGGGTCAGGCCGATGCTGTTGGTGCGGGCGTCGGGGGACAGCGAGCCGGAGCCGGTGCTGTCGCCCCAGGTCGCGGTCTTGCCCCAGCTGCCGCCCAGCGACAGGGTCGGGTAGTGGCCACCACGCGCGGCCTGCACGCCGGCTTCGGCGGCGCTCACCTTCAGTTCCTGCGCCTTCAGCGCCGGATTCTGGGTGGTGGCCTGGTGCACCAGCTCGTCGATGTTGCCACGGTTGGCCGGCACTTCCGGACGGAAGTCGGCCGGCAGCCCACGCAGGTTGGTCACCGGCTGGCCGGTCAGTTCGGTCAGGGCCTGGTAGTTATCGGCCAGGGTGTTCTGCGCAACGATGGTGTTGGCGCGCGCCTGGTCGTACTGGGCGCGTGCTTCGTGCACGTCGGTGATCGGCGCCAGGCCCACTTCCAGGCGCTTGTCGGCGAAGTCGAACTGCTTCTTCGCAGCCGCTTCATTGGTCTGTGCGGCGTTCAGCGATTCGATCGCCACCAGCACGTTGAAGTAGGCCGCCGAGGTGCGCACGATCAGGCTGTCGTTGGCAGATTCGAGGGTGAAGTCCGCCGCCTTGCTCAGCTCACGCTGCGAACGCAGGTTGTTGATCTGGGTCCAGTTGAACAGCGTCTGGCTGCCATCGATCGTGTAATTGCGGCGCTTGTTGGTGAACGAGCCGGAGTTGATGTCGGCGTTCGGCTCGCTGCGCGTGCGGTTCAGCGTGGCCTGGCCGTTGATCTGCGGCAGCAGGGCGGCGCGCGCCTGCACGGCGCCTTCCTTGTCGACCAGCCGGGTCGATTCGGCGGCGGACAGCTGCGGATCGCCGTTGCGTGCCATTTCGTAGACCTGCAGCAGGTCGGCGGCATGGGCAGACAACGGCAGCAGGGCAGTGGCCAGCGCAACAGCGAGGGATCGGCGGATCATTGCGGCTTCCTTGGACTCAGAGGTGGAACTGGGGTGCCGGGGCGGCACCACGCAGGTAATCGATATCGGTCTCGAACAGGGACTCGGTGCTGCCGTCGGCCTTGACCAGCAGGGCCTCCATCGCCGGCGAGCGGCCGTGGATCACGAACAGGCGACCACCCGGACGCAGCCACGAGGCGAACTGTGACGGCACCACGTCGACCGCACCAGTGACACAGATCACGTCAAAGCGGCGTTCGGTCTGCCAGGACAGGGCGTCGGCCACTTCCACGCGGACGTTGGTGCCCAGGCCGGAGGCGTCCAGGCGGGCACGCGCGGCGGCGGCCAGCTCCGGGTCGATCTCCAGGCTCAGCACGTCGCGCGCGAGCGCGCCGATGCAGGCGGACAGGAAGCCGCTGCCGGTGCCGATTTCCAGCACTTCGTCACCCGGCTGCAGATCCAGTGCCTGCAGGGTACGGCCCTCGATGACCGGCTTCATCATCTTCTGGCCGTGGCCGATCGGCAGTTCGACATCGGCGTAGGCCAGCGCCCGGTGTGCATCGGCGACAAAAGCCTCGCGCGGCAGGCGGGCCAGGACGTCGAGCACCTTGATGTCCAGCACGTCCCAGGGACGGATCTGCTGTTCCACCATCAGTTCGCGGGCGTGGGCGTAATCAATCGTCATGAGGTTCAAATCCAGCGCAGTGGGCCGGCCATTTTACCGGTGCCGGAGGCCGGCGGCGCGCCCAGAGCATCAGCTGCCGGGTGGCCGGGGTCGCAGTGCCGGAAGTCATCGCGACCTCCGGTTCGTTCAGTTTTGGTTATTCAGCCGTTCCGGCCCCTCGCGGCGCATAGGCGCGCAGGAAGAAGTCGATGCTGGCGGTCACGTGGGCAAGAGGGTCGCACTCCACCGGTGACAGTGGCATGCCACACATCATATGCATGTGCACTTCGCCCTTGACCAGGGTCAGGAACTGCTCGCCAGCCAGCGAATAGTCGGTGATTTCCAGCTCGCCGCGCTCGGCGCGTGCCCGCAGGAAGTCAGCCAGGGCCTCGCAGGTACGTTCCGGTCCTGCCTTCCAGAACAGCTCGCGCAGGCGTTCGTCGGTCTCCGGCGCCATCATCATGCGCTGGATCGAGATCGCCGCATCGGAAGTGATCAGTTCGAAGAAGGCCAGGCCGATGCCGATCAGCTGGTCGCGCAGCGGGCCGTCCGCGTCGGCCACGAACAGGGCATCGGGCAGCATTTCAATGCACTTTGACTGCACGGCCTCGGAGAACAGGGTCTCCTTGTCGCCGAAGTGGCTGTACACGGTCAGCTTCGAGACGCCGGCCTGGGCGGCAATGGCGTCCATGCTCACGCCGGTATACCCCTGTTCGATGAACAGTACCTTGGCTGCTTCAAGGATCGCCGCGCGCTTGCCCAGATCCTTGGGGCGCCCGGGTCCGGCGGCCTTGGCAGCGGGCTTGGCCGACGGCTTGCGGGAAGTGGAAGAACTCATCGCAACAATACTAGACCAAGCGGTTCGATATTTATACTATACCGGCCGGTTTATTAAATTGGGCCGGCAGTCGCGGCTCCCCCTTGTTGCAACCCTGCGTTTTCAGGACGTTGACCGATGAAGATCGTGCGCTGGATGGGCGGTATGGTGTGGGTGGCTGCGCTGGCAGCCTGTTCGGGACAGGAACAGGCGCCGCAGGCGGCCGTGCCGGTACTGGTGGTTCACCCCGGCGAACAGGCCGGACAGGCGCCGGCGGCATTCCCGGGCACGGTGCGTGCCCGTCAGGAAAGCCCGCTGTCGTTCCGCGTCGGAGGCAACCTGGTCAAGCGCCACGTCGATGCTGGCCAGCGGGTGAAGAAGGGGGACGTGCTGGCCGAACTGGACGTGGCTGACTTCGCGCTGCAGGCCCGTGCCTCGCAGGCGCAGCTGGCTGCGGCCGAGGCCGACCTGGTGCGTGCCCGTGATGACCTGAAGCGCTACCAGGTGCTGGCCGACCAGCAACTGGTCAGCCGCTCGCAGCTGGACCAGCAGTCCGCGGCGTTCAAGGCCGCGCAGGGCCAGGCCAATGCGGCCCGCGCCAACCTCGATGTGCTGCGCAACCAGGCTGACTACGCGCAGCTGCGCGCGCCGGCCGATGGCGTGATCGCCAGCCGCGAGGCCGAAGCCGGGCAGGTGGTGTCCGCCGGCCAGACTATCTTCAACCTGGCCGCCGATGGCGGCCGCGAAGTGCTGATCGACCTGCCCGAGGCGACCATCCGCGACTACGCGGTCGGCCAGCCGGTCGAGGTGGAACTGTGGAACCGCCCGGGCCAGCGCCTGCCCGGTACGATCCGCGAGATCGCCGCCGCCGCCGATCCGCAGGCACGCACCTATGCCACCCGCGTCAGCCTGGCCGCCGATGCGCTGGCCGATGTCGAACTGGGCCAGAGCGCACGCGTCTACAGCAGCGCCGGTCGCCACGGTACCCTGCAGCTGCCGCTGGGCGCGCTGCAGCGCGGTGCCAACGGTGCCGCCAGCGTGTGGGTGGTCGATCCGGCCAACAGCACGCTGAAGGCCGCCCCGGTCACCACCGGTGCGTTTGGCAGCGAGACCGTGCCGGTGCTGTCCGGCGTGAACGCGGGTGACTGGGTGGTTGCCGCCGGTGGCCACCTGCTGCGGGCGGGCCAGCCGGTGATCGCCGTGGACCGGCAGAACCGCCCGGTGCTGAAGCCGGCCGCGCCGGCCGCTGCCGCCAAGGCCAAGGAGTAAGCCGGTGCGCCGCTTCAATCTTTCCGAGTGGGCGCTGGCCAACCGCCCGCTGGTGCTGTTCGCGATGCTGGCCTTCGCGCTGATCGGCGCGTGGTCGTACAAGCACCTGGGCCAGTCCGAGGATCCACCATTCACCTTCAAGGCGATGGTGGTGCGCACGCTGTGGCCGGGCGCCACCGCCGAACAGGTCTCGCGGCAGGTGACCGAGCCGATCGAGAAGGCGCTGATGAACACCGGCGAGTACGAGTTCATCCGCTCCTATTCGCGCCCCGGCGAATCGCAGGTCATCTTCATGGCCCGCGACAGCCTGCGTTCCAGGCAGATCCCGGACCTGTGGTACCAGGTGCGCAAGCGCGTGGGCGACATCCGTGCGACGCTGCCGCGCGAGATCGTCGGTCCGTTCTTCAACGATGAGTTCGGCGACACCTACGGCAACATCTATGCGTTGACCGGCAAGGGCTTCGACTACGCGGTGATGCGCGACTACGCCGACCGCATCCAGCTGGAACTGCAGCGCGTGCCCGATGTCGGCAAGATCGACCTGGTCGGCCTGCAGGACGAGAAGGTGTGGATCGAGCTGTCCAACACCCGCCTGGCCACGCTGGGTGTGTCGATGCAGCAGGTACAGCAGGCGCTGGCCGACCAGAATGCGGTCACCGGCACCAGCTTCTTCGAGACCGCCACCGACCGCGTGCAGCTGCGCGTGACCGGCCAGTTCAACGACATCGAAGCGATCCGCCAGTTCCCGATCCGCGCCGGTGACCGCACCGTGCACCTGGGCGACATCGCCGAGGTCAAGCGTGGCTTCGCCGATCCGGCGTCGCCGAAGATGCGCTTCATGGGTGAAGAGGCCATCGGCCTGGCAGTGGCGATGAAGGATGGCGGTGACATCCTCAAGCTCGGCGCCAATCTCGATGCCGAGTTCGAGCGCCTGCAGAAGACCCTGCCGGCGGGCATGCAGCTGCGCAAGGTGTCCGACCAGCCGCAGTCGGTGGAAGAGTCGGTCGGCGAGTTCGTGCAGGTGCTGACCGAAGCGGTGGTGATCGTGCTGCTGGTCAGTTTCTTCTCGCTGGGCCTGCGCACCGGCCTGGTGGTGGGCGTGACCATTCCACTGGTGCTGGCGATGACCTTCTTCGTCATGCACTACTTCGACATCGGCCTGCACAAGATTTCGCTGGGTGCACTGGTGCTGGCGCTGGGCCTGCTGGTGGACGATGCGATCATCGCGGTGGAGATGATGGCCACAAAGATGGAGCAGGGTTACGACCGCCTGCGCGCGGCCAGTTTCGCCTGGGAGTCGACCGCGTTCCCGATGCTGACCGGCACGCTGATCACGGCGGCCGGCTTCCTGCCCATCGCTACGGCGGCCTCGAGCACCGGTGAGTACACGCGTTCGCTGTTCCAGGTGGTGACCATCGCGCTGGTGGTGTCGTGGATCGCGGCGGTGCTGTTCATCCCGTACCTGGGCGACAAGATGCTGCCGGACCTGTTCAATCCGCAGCCGCCGAAGCCGGGCAGCGTGTCCGCGCGCTGGCATGCCAAGCGCCAGCAGTGGGCCGACCGCTATCCGGCGCTGGCCAACCTGATCGCGCCGCCGCAGCACGGGCACGACCACGATCCGTACCAGCGCCCGTTCTACCGCAGCTTCCGTCGCTTCCTCGATGGCTGCCTGCGCCACCGCTGGTGGGTGATTGCCGCGACCATTGCCCTGTTCGTGTTCTCGCTGATGATGTTCCGCTTCGTGCCGCAGCAGTTCTTCCCGGATTCGACCCGGCCGGAACTGATGGTTGACATCGAGCTGGCCGAGGGCGCATCGCTGCGCTCGACCCAGGCCCAGGCCGAGAAGCTGGAGAAGCTGCTGTCCAGCCGCGAGGGCATCGCCAACTACGTGTCCTACGTGGGCACCGGTTCGCCGCGCTTCTACCTGCCGCTGGACCAGCAGCTGCCGGCCACCAATTTCGCCCAGTTCGTGGTACTGGCCAAGGACATCAAGGCGCGCGAAAGCACACGTGACTGGCTGCTGCACGAGGTGATTCCGAAGTTCCCGGACGTGCAGATGCGCGTGACCCGCCTGGAGAACGGCCCGCCGGTCGGCTATCCGGTGCAGATGCGCATTTCCGGCGAGCACATCGAGAAGGTGCAGGCGATCGCGCGCCAGGTCGAAGCCAAGGTGCGTGAGAACCCGCACGTGATGAACGTCAACCTGGACTGGAGCGAGCCGAGCAAGGTGGTGCGGCTGGTGATCGACCAGGAGCGTGCGCGGGCGCTGGGCGTGAGCAGTGCCCAGGTCAGCCAGTTCCTGTCCAGTTCGCTGGCCGGGCAGTCGGTGAGCGTGTACCGCGAGGGCAACCGCCAGATCGAGATGCTGCTGCGTGGCCCGGCCGATGAGCGCAACCAGCTGGAGCTGCTGTCCAGCCTGTCGATGCCGACCGCCAACGGCGGCAGCATCACGCTGTCGCAGGTGGCGACGATGGAGTACGGCTTCGAGGACGGCATCATCTGGCACCGCAACCGCCTGCCGACGGTGACCGTGCGTGCCGACATCAGCGATGGCATGCAGCCGCTGGACGTGGTGCATCAGATCCTGCCGACGCTGGATGGCATCCGTGCCGAGCTGCCGAACGGTTACCTGCTGGAAACCGGCGGTACCGTGGAGGATTCGGCACGTGGCCAGAACTCGATCAAGGCCGGCATGCCGCTGTTCCTGGTGGTGGTGGCCACGCTGCTGATGCTGCAGCTGCGCAGCTTCTCGCGTGCGGCGATGGTGCTGGTGACCGCGCCGCTGGGCATCATCGGCGCGACGTTGTTCCTGCTGCTGTTCCGCGCGCCGTTCGGCTTCGTGGCATTGCTGGGCACGATCGCGCTGGCCGGCATGATCATGCGCAACTCGGTGATCCTGATCGACCAGATCCAGCAGGACATCGATGCCGGGCATGACCGCTGGCATTCGATCATCGATGCGACGGTGCGCCGCTTCCGCCCGATCGTACTGACCGCGCTGGCGGCCGTGCTGGCGATGATTCCGCTGTCGCGCAGCGCGTTCTATGGCTCGATGGCGATCTCGATCATGGGCGGCCTGATCGTGGGCACGGTGCTGACCCTGGTGTTCCTGCCGGCGTTGTACGCGGCATGGTTCCGGGTGAAGCCGGACGAATCCGGGGCGTAATGCCCCGGATTCTGCGGCCGGGCTCGGATCCCTTTCCCGCTGGGAATGGGCTCTGACCCCATCCACGTTGTGCACATCCACGCATGGCGTGGATCTACTGCAGTTGCAGCCCGGTCATTAGCACTGGCAGCAGCCATTCGATGAATACCTGCACGCGTTGTGCGCGGTGCTGCCGATGCGGCTGCAGCAGGGTCACCGGCAATGGTTGCGCCACATGCTGCGGCATCACTTCCACCAGCGCACCGGATTGCAGCTCGGCCTGCACGTCGTAGCGCGGAATCTGCAACAGCCCCAGCCCCGCCACGCAGCACGCGATCGACGCCTCGGCACTGTTCACCCGCACCCAGCCGGGCATCGGCAATGTGCGTAGCTGCGTACCCTCCTGCCACTCCCACGGTTCCACCCGCGCCGTGGTCGGCGACGCGTAGTTCACCGCCCGGTGCTGCTGCAGGTCGGCAGGTTGCTGCGGCACACCGTACTCGCGCAGGTAGGCCGGCGCGGCAACGTTGACGAAGTCGAGCTGGCCCAGCGTGCGCGCGACCAGGCTGGAATCGCCCAGCTGGCCGACCCGCAGCACCGCATCGCAGCCGTCTTCGATCAGGTTCACCGCGCGGTCGGTCATGCCCAGGTCGACTTCCACCTGCGGATGGCGCGCGAAGAAGTCGGGCAGCGCCGGGGCGATGATGCGGCGGCCGATGCGACTTGGCACGTCGATCTTCAGCAGACCCACCGGCTGCGCATCGTCCTGCCGGAACAGCGATTCGGCGTCTTCAACCTCGGCGATCAGGCGCAGGCAGCGGGCATGGAACACGTCGCCGTCGTGGGTGGTGGACACCCGTCGGGTCGAGCGCTGCAGCAGGCGGGTGCCGAGCCGCTGCTCCAGCTCCGCAATGGCTGCCGAGACGGTGGAGCGGGGCAGGCCGAGCTGGTCGGCGGCGCGGGTGAAGCTGGCGCACTCCACCACCCGGGTGAAGATGCGGAAGCGATCGATCCGGTCCATTGTTCGCTGGCTCTGGAAGGTTAAGTCAATGCGGCGGGCTTTATCCGCATTTTCTGCACGATATCGTCGTCAGGGCAGGGCTGCCACCCCGGGCAGCCCCCTCCCGAGACCGACGCCATGACCGACCATTCCCTCAAGGGCAAGACCGTGCTGATCGCCGGTGGCGCCAAGAACCTGGGCGGACTGATCGCCCGCGACTTCGCCAGCCAGGGCGCCAAAGCCATCGTCATCCACTACAACAGCGCCGCCACCCAGGCCGATGCAGAGGCGACCGTCGCCGCCGTGCAGGCCGCTGGCAGCAAGGCGGTTGCCCTGCAGGGCGACCTGACGTCGGCGGCAGCGATGGAGCGCTTGTTCGCCGATGCCGTGGCCGCAGTCGGCCGTCCCGACATCGCCATCAATACGGTCGGCAAGGTGCTGAAGAAGCCGCTGCTGGAGATCGGCGAAGCCGAGTACGACGAGATGAGTGCGGTCAACGCCAAGGCCGCGTTCTTCTTCCTCAAGGAGGCTGGACGCCACGTCAACGACGGTGGCCGCATCTGCACTCTGGTCACCTCACTGCTGGGTGCGTTCACGCCGTTCTATTCCAGCTATGCCGGCACCAAGGCGCCGGTCGAGCATTTCACCCGCGCCGCATCGAAGGAGTTCGGTGAGCGCGGCATCTCGGTGACTGCGATCGGGCCGGGCCCGATGGACACGCCGTTCTTCTACCCGGCCGAGAGTGCCGATGCGCAGGCGTACCACAAGACCGCGGCCGCGCTCTCGGCGTTCACCCGCACCGGCCTGACCGACATCGCCGACATCGTGCCGTGGATCCGCTTCCTGGTCACCGACGGCTGGTGGATGACCGGGCAGACCATCCTGGTCAATGGTGGGTACACCACCAAATAATGCAGCCACGCATGGCGTGGCTCTACAGTAGAGCCACCCCATGGGTGGCGGCCCGCAATGTGCGAAGGGAGAGGCGCCACGCGTGGCGTGGCGCTATCGGATCAATTGAGTTTGGCCAGCACCGCGTCGGTGGCGGCTGCCGTGCTCACCGCCTGGCCCTTGGCGGCCAGATCGGCGGTGAACACGCCATCGTCCAGCACGGCGTGCACGGCGGCTTCCACCGCAGCGGCTTCCGTTTCCAACCCCAGCGAATGGCGCAGCAGCATCGCGGCGCTGAAGATCGTCGCGTACGGATTGGCGACGCCCTTGCCAGCGATGTCCGGGGCCGAACCATGGATCGGTTCGTAGATGCCGACCGCGCCCGGCTCACCCAGCGAGGCCGACGGCAGCAGGCCCAGCGAGCCGGCCAGCATCGAGGCTTCGTCGGTGAGGATGTCGCCGAACATGTTCTCGGTGACGATCACGTCGTACTCGCGCGGCTTGGCCAGCAGGTGCATGGCCATGGAATCGACCAGCTGGTGCTCCAGCGCAACGTCCGGGAATTCCTCGCGGCCGATGCGCGCGGCCACGTCACGCCACAGGCGCGAGGTCTCCAGCACGTTGGCCTTGTCCACCGAGGTGACCTTGCCGCGGCGCTGCCGGGCCAGGCGGAAGGCACTGCGCAGCACGCGTTCGATCTCGGCCACGGTGTAGCGGCACAGGTCGCTGGCGCTGTCGGCGTCGCGGGTCTTGTCGCCGAAGTAGATGCCGCCGGTCAGCTCGCGTACCACCACGAAGTCCACGCCCTGCAGCAGCTCGGCCTTGATCGGCGAGGCGTGCAGTGCGGCTTCGTGGGTACGCACCGGGCGCAGGTTGGCATACAGGCCCAGCGCCTTGCGGATCGCCAGCAGGCCCTGTTCCGGGCGCACCTTGGCGTTGGGATCGGACCACTTCGGGCCGCCGACCGCACCCAGCAGCACCGCGTTGGCGGCCTGGCAGGCAGTCAACGTCGAGGCCGGCAGCGGCTCGCCGTGGCGGTCGATGGCGATGCCACCGATGTCGTGCTCGCTGAAGGTGAAGGTGTGGTTGAAGCGCGTGGCGACAGACTTCAGGACGGCGACTGCCGCGGCGGCCACTTCCGGGCCGATGCCATCACCGGGCAGGACAACAATTTCAGCGTGCATGCTCACTCTCGTAGCGTTCGATTTCAGAGACACGGCCCAACAGATACCCCAACTGGTCGACGCCTTCCAGCAGGCAGGTCTGCGAGAAGCCATCCAGCGGGAAGGAATAGACGCGCCCATCGGGCGTGCGCAGCTCACGTGCGGCCACGTCGATGGTCAGCTCGTCGTCCGGGCGCTGCATCAGCGCCTGCACGTCGGCTTCGTCCAGCACGATCGGCAGCAGGCCGTTCTTCAGCGAGTTGCCGCGGAAGATGTCGGCGATCTCGCTGCTGACGATGGCACGCAGGCCCAGATCGGTCAGCGCCCATGGTGCATGCTCGCGCGACGAGCCGCAGCCGAAGTTGCGGCCCGCCAGCAGGACGCTGCGGCCGGCGTTGTGCGGCTGGTTGAAGGCGAAGTCGGCCACCGGCGAACCGTCGGCCTGCCAGCGCCAGTCATTGAACGCGTTGCGGCCCAGGCCGGCGCGTTCGGTGGTGGACAGGAACCGCGCCGGAATGATCTGGTCGGTGTCGATGTTGGTCTGGCGCAGCACCACGCTGGCCGAGGTCAGGGTATGGAAACCGGCCATCACGCCACCTCCTGTGCGAACAGTTCGCGGGTATCGGCGACGTGCCCGTTCACCGCGGCCCACGCCGCGCTCATCGGTGAGGCCAGCAGCGTGCGCGAACCGGGTCCTTGGCGGCCTTCGAAGTTGCGGTTGCTGGTGCTCACGGCCAGCTGCCCGGGCGCGACCAGATCGCCGTTCATGGCGATGCACATCGAGCAGCCCGGCTCGCGCCACTCGGCACCGGCCGCGCGCACGATCTCGTGGATGCCTTCGGCCTCGGCTTCGCGCTTGACGATCTCCGAGCCCGGCACCACCAGCATGCGCACCCGGTCAGCGACGCGACGGCCGCGCAGCACCTGCGCCACTTCGCGCATGTCGCTCAGGCGGCCATTGGTGCACGAACCGACGAACACCACGTCCACCGGCGTGCCCGCCAGCGCCTTGCCAGCCTGGAAATGCATGTAGTCCAGGCCCTTCTGTGCGGCGGCATCGTTGGCGGCGGGAATCGGTGCATCCACCGCGATGGCGGTGCCCGGATGCGTGCCCCACGTCAGGGTCGGGCGGATGTCGGCGGCGTCGATGTGCACTTCGCTGTCAAAGCGCGCGCCGTCATCGCTGCGCAGCTGCTGCCAGCGCGCCACGGCAGCGTCGAAATCGGCGCCCTTCGGCCCGCGCGGGGTAGCAGCGACGAAGTCGAAGGTGACCTGATCCGGCGCCACCATGCCGGCACGCGCACCCGCCTCGATCGACATGTTGCACAGGGTCATGCGCTGTTCCATGTCCATCGCTTCGATGGTGCTGCCACGGAACTCGATGACGTGGCCGGTGCCGCCGTTGACGCCGATCACGCCGATGATGTGCAGGACCACGTCCTTGGCGCCGACGCCGGGCGCCAGCGGGCCATCGACGGTGATCGCGAAGGTCTTCGCCTTGCGCTGCAGCAGGCACTGCGTGGCCAGCACGTGGCCGACTTCACTGGTGCCGATGCCGAAGGCCAGTGAACCGAACGCACCGTGGGTGGAGGTGTGGCTGTCGCCGCAGACGATGGTCATGCCGGGCTGGGTGAAGCCTTGTTCCGGCGCGATCACGTGGACGATGCCGCGATTGTCCGAGGCCATGTCGAACAGTTCGATGCCGTGTTCGGCGCAGTTGCGTGCCAGGGTGGCGACCTGCGCTTCGGAGGCGGCGCTGGCGTAAGGCAGCGTACCGTCGGCGGCAGGCGGCAGGGTTGGCGTGGAGTGGTCCATCGTCGCCTTGGTGCGGTCCGGGCGGCGCGGCGACAGGCCGCGCTCGCGCAGTTCGGTGAACGCCTGCGGCGAGGTCACCTCGTGGATCAGGTGCAGGTCGATGTACAGCACGGCGGGGGCGCTGTCGGTTTCGGGAACCACCACGTGGGCGTCCCACAGTTTGTCGTACAGGGTGCGGGGTGCGGAAGTCATGCGTATGCCTGGCAGAAGTACGAAATAGCGAACATCAGTAAAGAAAACGGAACGGTCAAGTCAGCGACGGCGGGCGAGCACGCGCAGGCGCACGTAGTCGGCCAGCGGCTCGCCCGCGGCATTGCGCGGCAGCTCGGCCAGCAACGCGGTGGCGGCCTCGCGCACGGTAGCGCGGGCCTCGGCCGGCAGGTCGTCCAGCAGTGGTGCGGCGAAGACCCGCAGCCAGCCGGCCACGCCGGTCGGCAGTGCGGTCGGGCGCGGCGTGCACTCGATCAGTTGCACCTGGAAGCCATGCTGGCGCAGGCGGTCGGCGTAGGCGTCGGCCGTCGGGAAATACCACTGGAAGGTGCTGGCGCCATGGCCGTGGGCCACGCGCGCGGCCTGTACCGCCGCGATGATCGTGGCCACGTTGCCGTGGCCACCGAATTCGGCGACAAAGCGGCCGCCGGGGCGCAGGGCGCGGCGCACGCCTTCCAGCACGCGGTCCGGAATCGTCATCCAATGCAGTGCGGCATTGCTGAACACTGCATCGAACTCGCTGTCGAACGACAGCGCGTGGCCGTCCATCACCTGCGCGTCGACACCGCGTGCTCGGGCGGCGACCACCAGTTCCGGCGAAGCATCCACGCCGTGGATGCGTGCGCCGCCCAGCGCCAGTTCGGTACTGAGTACGCCATCGCCACAGCCCAGGTCGAGGATGCGCTCACCGGCGCGCGGGTCGAGCAGGCGCGAGACCGCGCCGCCGAGCAGCGGGACGAAGCCGGCGTCGATCGCATAGTCCTGGGCGTTCCACTGCTGGCCAGCGGCGCTGGCCGGGGTGAAGGTGTCGAAGGCGCTCATGGCGGGTTCCTCAGGCGGTGGCAGGGGTGGGAACGTCGGTGTTGCTGTGGGCGGTAGCCTGGCGCTGGCGCAGCAGGCGGTTGGCCACATCCAGCCAGGCCAGCGCGGAGGCTTCGATGATGTCCTTGCTGGTGCCGGTGCCGTCGTACTCCACGCCCTCGTGGCGCACGCTCAGGTTGGCCTCACCGCGCGCATCGGCGCCGATGCCGACGCTGTGCACGTGGTAGCTGTCCAGCATCAGCTGCACACCGGTGGCGGCCGACAGTGCGCCGAACAGCGCATCGACCGGGCCGTCGCCCTGCGCGGTCTCGGCCACGCGGTTGCCATCCGGATCGGACAGTTCGACCAGTGCGTTGGCGCGGCTGCCGACATCGCTGATGGTCATCGAGGCCAAGCGGTAGCCCTGTGCGTTGGAGCCGCCCTGCATCAGCGTCTGCAGGTCGGCATCGGTGACCACGCGCTGCTGTTCGCACAGACCCTTGAACTGCTCGAACACCAGCTTCAGTTCGTCTTCGTCCAGCCAGAAGCCCAGCGCACGCAGGCGAGCTTCAACGGCGGCACGGCCACTGTGGCGGCCCAGCACCATCTGCGAGTCCTCCCAGCCCACGTCTTCCGGGCGCATGATTTCGTAGGTACCGCGATGGCGCAGCATGCCGTGCTGGTGGATGCCCGATTCGTGGGCGAACGCATTGGCGCCGACGATGGCCTTGTTGCGCTGCACCGGCATGCCGACAAGGCGCTGCAGCAACTGCGAGGTGCCGACGATGCGCGGGGTGTTGATCGAACTGTCCTGCTCGTAGAAGGCCTGGCGCACCTTCAGCACCATCGCGATCTCTTCCAGCGAACAGTTGCCGGCGCGCTCGCCGATGCCGTTGACGGTGCACTCGACCTGGCGCGCGCCGCCTTCGATGGCGGCCAGCGAGTTGGCCACGGCCAGGCCCAGATCATTGTGGCAGTGCGCGCTGAAGATCACGTTGGCCGCGTTCGGCACGTCGGCGACGCCGGCGATGACCTGCTGGAACATCGCGCGGATTTCTTCCGGCGTGGTGAAGCCGACGGTGTCGGGCAGGTTGATGGTGGTGGCACCGGCGGCGATCGCCACGCGCGCCACTTCGATCAGGTAATCCAGCTCGGTACGGGTGGCATCCTCGGCCGAGAACTCGACATCGTCGATGTAGGAGCGGGCCAGCGATACATGCTTGCGTACCGATTCCAGCACCTGCTCGCGGGTCATGCGCAGCTTGTGCTCGCGGTGCAACGGGCTGGTCGACAGGAACACGTGCAGGCGCGGGTTGGCCGCAGCTTCCAGGGCACGCGCCGAGGTTTCGATATCGGCCTGCAGGCAGCGCGACAGCACCGCCAGGCTCAGGCTCGGGCGGCGCAGCTCACGGCCGATCAGGGCCATCGCCTCGCGGTCGGACTGCGAGCTGGCCGGAAAGCCGGTTTCGATGATGTCCACACCCAGTTCGTCCAGCGCACGCGCCATCACCAGCTTCTGCGGCGGGCTCATGCTGCAGCCGGGGGACTGCTCGCCGTCACGCAGGGTGGTGTCGAAGATGCGGATGCGCGGGGTGGTAATTCGTTCGATGGTGGTCACAGGGAAATCTCCTCGACAGCGGGCGTTGCGGCTTGCAGGTGGGAAGGGGAAGAGGTGGGGGAGGACGGCGCGCTGGCCCTGGCGGGCGAGCGGGGTGTTTCGCTGCGCCGTCGCCGCGGTTTGCGCGGCGGGCGCGGCCGGATGTCGGTGAGCAGGCCGGCCAGCACGCCGGCATCGATGTTGCCGCCGGACACCACCGCGCACTTGCGGCGGCCGGCGACGCGGCGGCCGGCAGCCAGCGCCAGCGCGCCGGCGCCCTCGGCGATGATGTGTTCTTCCAGCGCCAGCCGCACCAAGGTTTCGCGCAGCTCGGCTTCGCGCACGATCACCACGTCGTCCAGCAGCGAGGTGCACAGGCGGCGGGTCAGGAAGCCGGGAATCTTCACCCGCACGCCGTCGGCCAGCGAGGCGACGGGTGCGATCTCGCGCACGTCGCCGCGGATCGCGCGTGCCATCGAATCAACGCCTTCCACCTGCGCGCCGACCACGCGCACGCCCTGTGATTTCAGCGCCAGGGCCACGCCGGAAGCCAGGCCACCGCCACCGATCGGCACGATCACCACGTCCGGGGCATGCGCGGCCAGCTCGATGCCGACCGTGCCCTGGCCGGCGATCACGTCGGCATCGTCGAACGCGGACAGGAAGCGGTAGCCGTGGCGTTGTGCCAGTTCGACCGCGAAGGCGTAGGCTTCGTCATAGCTGTTGCCGTGCTGGCGCACGGTCGCGCCCCAGTGGGCGACGCCGGCGATCTTGGTGGCGGGTGCACCATGCGGCATCACAGTGATGGCCGGCACATCCAGGCGATAGGCGGCCCAGGCCACGCCCTGGGCGTGGTTGCCGGCCGAGGCGCAGATCACCGGCCGGGTGTCGCCGCGTTCGCGGCCGGCCAGCAGTGCATTCAATGCGCCGCGCACCTTGTAGGAACCGGTGCGCTGCAGGTTCTCCAGCTTCAGCCAGGTACCGAAGCGTTCGGCGTGGTGCAGCGGGGTGGGCGGCAGGAAGCGGCGCAGGCGGGCCTGCGCTGCCAGGACGTCGGCGACGCTTACGTCGCCGACATCGCTTTCCTGGCTGGTGTCAGCGGCCGGCATGGGCCACCAGCGCGGTGCGGAAGACCGCCGCATGCGGGCACGGGCGGCGAAGAAGACGCCTCCGTACCGGCACCGTGGTCGCTACGGTACGGGTGTTCATGGTGATACTCCTTCCACGGCGGTGACCTGCACGGACACGCAGTCGTAGATCTTCTCGATCTGCCGGCACAGCGTTTCCGCCGGGCGCTGGCCATCGACGACCAGCTGCAGGTGCCAGCGGCCATCGTCGGCGGCCACCGGCGCACCGCTGATCGCACGCGGCGCAAAGCCGCGGCGTTCGGCCATGCCGATCACGCGCAGCAGCGCGCCTTCGGCCGGGTGCAGCACCAGGTCAAGCCGGTATTGCATTGGGGGTCTCCTGGCGGGCGTGGGCGGGATTGCTTTCCAGCATCGTGCTGTTGGCGGTGTTCGGCGGCACCAGCGGCCACACGTTGGCGCGTGCATCGATGGCCACGTGCAGCAGCGCGGGGCCGGGCTCGGCCAGCAGCGCGGCCAGGCCGCCTTCCACGTCGTCGCGGTTGTCGATGCGGGTGGCGGCAATGCCGAACACCTGCGCCAGGGCTACGAAGTCCGGGTTGTCGGACAGGTCGATCTCGCTGTAACGCTCGGCGAAGAACAGTTCCTGCCACTGCCGCACCATGCCCAGCGAACTGTTGTCCAGCAGCACGATCTTCACCGGCAGGCGGCAGCGGGCGATGGTCGCCAGCTCCTGCACGTTCATCATGAAGCTGCCATCGCCGGACACCAGTACCACGGTGCGCTCCGGGCAGGCGAACTGCGCACCCATCGCCGCTGGCAGGCCGAAGCCCATCGTGCCCAGTGCGCCACTGGTCAGGTGATTGCGGGGGTGGTTGAAGCGGCAGTGCTGGGCCACCCACATCTGGTGCTGACCGACATCGCAGGCGATCACCGCATCGGTCGGTGCCAGCTCGCTCAGGCGCTTCAGCAGCGCCGGGGCGTAGATGTGCTGGCCCGGTGCGTCGTAGCGGGCAGCGAAGCGGTCGCGGTGCTGCGCACAGCGCTTGCGCCAGGCGTCCTGGTGGGCCCTGGGGGAGGGGAAGGCCGCACGCAGGGCACGGATGGCGTGACCGACGTTGCCAGGCACGGCGATGTCGGCAGTGCGCAGCTTCGAGATCTCGTAGGCGTCAGCATCGATGTGGACGACGCGGGCGAATGGCGCGAACTCGGCCAGCTTGCCGGTCGCGCGGTCATCGAAACGCGCGCCCAGCACCAGTAGCAGGTCGCTTTCCTGCACCGCCATGTTGGCCGCGCGGGTGCCGTGCATGCCCAGCATGCCCAGCGACTGCGGATGGTGGGCCGGCAGTGCACCCAGGCCGCGCAGGGTCATCACGGTGGGGATGGCACTGGCCTCGACGAAGTCGCGCAGGTCCTGCACGGCATCACCCAGGGCGATGCCGCCACCTGCGTAGACCACCGGCTTCTCGGCCGCCGCCAGCGCGGCGATGGCCTCGGCGATGGCGGCCTCGGCCGGGGCCGGCGGCGGTTCGACGCTGCTGGGCACATGCGCCGGCAGATGGCTGGCATCGGCCAGCTGCACATCCTTGGGCAGGTCGATCAGCACCGGGCCGGGGCGACCCTCACGGGCAATGCGGAACGCATCGGCCACCACGCGCGGCAGGTCATCGACGCTGCGCACCAGCCAGCTGTGCTTGACGATCGGCATCGTCAGGCCGAACACATCCAGTTCCTGGAAGGCGTCGGTGCCCAGCAGCGGCGTGCCGACCTGGCCGGTGATGCAGACCATCGGTACCGAATCCAGCATCGCATCGGCAATGCCGGTCACCAGGTTCGAGGCGCCCGGGCCGGAGGTGGCCACGCAGACGCCCACCTGGTTGCTGGCGCGGGCGAAGCCGTTGGCGGCCAGCGCCGCGCCCTGCTCATGGCGTACCAGGATGTGCTTCAGCGACGAATCCACCAGCGCGTCGTAGAACGGCATGATGGTGCCACCGGGATAGCCGAACAGCGTGCGGACGCCTTCGGCCTCCAGCGCCTGGGTCAGCCAGCGCGCGCCGTTGGGCGGCGCGCTGCGATGTGTCGAAGAGTTCATGGGGGAACCTTGCAAAGCGGGTGGGGGAGGCCGCGTGGTTACGCGGCCTGTCCTTGCAACCAGACCATCTTGGCGCGCAGTTCCTTGCCCACCTTTTCGATCGGGTGCTCCAGGTCGGCCTGCTTGAACCTGTTGTAGTTCGGCAGGCCCGCTTCATACTCGGCCACCCAGTTCTTGGTGAAGGTGCCGTCCTGGATGTCCTTCAGCACTTCCTTCATGCGCTCCTTGGTGCCGGCATCGATCACGCGCGGGCCGCTGACGTAGTCGCCGTACTGCGCGGTCTCCGAGATGAACTCCAACATGCGCGAGATACCGCCTTCATAGAACAGGTCCACGATCAGCTTCAGTTCGTGCAGCACTTCGTAATAGGCGATCTCCGGCTGGTAGCCGGCTTCGACCAGGGTCTCGAAACCGGCCTGCACCAGCGCCGAGGCACCGCCGCACAGCACCGCCTGCTCACCGAACAGATCGGTTTCGGTCTCTTCCTTGAAGGTGGTCTGGATCAGGTTGGCGCGCGCACCGCCGAGGCCGGCCGCATAGGCCTGCGCATGCTGCGCTGCCTTGCCGCTGACATCCTGGTAGACCGCCCAGATGCACGGCACGCCACGGCCGATCTCGTACTCACGGCGCACCAGCGCGCCGGGGCCCTTCGGCGCGACCAGCACCACGTCCAGGTCGGCACGCGGCTCGATCATCCCGTAATGCACGTTCAGGCCGTGCGCGAACAGCAGGCATGCACCCTGTTTCATGTTCGGCGCCAGCACGTCGTTGTAGAGCTTCTTCTGCACCATGTCCGGGGTCAGCACGGCAACCAGGTCGGCGTCCTTCACGGCCTCGGCGGGCGCGATCACGGTGAAGCCATCGGCCTGCGCCTTGGCTTCGGTCGGCCCGCCCGGACGCAGGCCTACCACCACGTCGAAGCCGGATTCGCGCAGGTTCAGTGCGTGGGCGCGGCCCTGGCTGCCGTAGCCGATGACGGCGATCTTGGTCTGGGGCAGGTCGTTGGTGCTCATGGGGGAGGTTCCTTGCGGTGGGAAGAAAAAAGAACGGCCGGTCGTCGAGGTGACGTGCCGGCCGGTCAGGGGAAAGCGGTGGAGGAGGCGCCGCGCATCGCACAGGCACAGCCACCACGAGGCGTGGTGGTGCAGGTCCGGGTTGTGCGATGAGCGTTGGTCATGGTGGTTGCGTCTGAAACCAGGTTCTGAAATGAAAAAACCCGCACCGGGGCGGGTGCGGGTTTTTGAAGAGTTCCGGTGTGTGTGTTGCTTACACGCTGGCTCGTCCCGCACCTGTTGGTTGGGTAATAAGTACGAGCACAAGAATCGAACGCAGCGAGGCGGCGCCGGTGTCGGCGGCTTCGATGTGGGTTCGCGGTGGCGTGTTGTGGTGCAACATGTGATCGAGAGAAACACAGCCATTTCGGCGGTGTCAACCCTCGCGACGGATTTTCTATCGGTTTCCGCTGCATCCAGCGCAATCGCTTGCGGCACAAGGATGGTTGCTGCTGAAAGTGTTTCGGTGAACCCGAATTCACTCCTTTCGGGGCGGTTTTTGCGCGGAATCCGGTGGATTTTTCCGCCCAAGGATCAACGTCCATGACGTCTGTCCGATACCGCGTGAAGGCCGCAGCGGCGAAGATCGGGGAACCACCCGTCCATCGGAACCCGACCGTGTCCCGACGCCTTGCCCGTTCCCTGCTCGCCGCCGCCGTACTGGCTGCCGTACCCGCGCTGTCCTTCGCCGCCGACCGCATCACCGGCCACACCTTCGCCACCCGTTCAGAGGTGATCGCCCCGCATGCGATGGCCGCGACCTCGCAACCACTGGCCACCCAGATCGCGCTGGACGTGATGAAGGGCGGCGGTTCGGCAGTGGACGCGGCGATTGCCGCCAACGCCGCGCTCGGCCTGATGGAGCCGACCGGCAACGGCATCGGCGGCGACCTTTTCGCCATCGTGTGGGACCCGAAGACGCAGAAGCTCTACGGCTACAACGGCTCGGGCCGCTCGCCGAAGTCGCTCACCCTGGCCGAGTTCCAGCGCCGTGGCCTGAAGGACATCCCGGCCACCGGTCCACTGCCGGTGTCGGTGCCGGGTGCCGTCGACGGCTGGTTCGCGCTGCACGACCGCTTCGGTCGCAAGCCGATGGCCGGCAACCTGGCGCCGGCCATCCGCTACGCCCGCGAGGGTCACCCGGTGGCCGAGGTGATCGCCTACTACTGGGACCGCTCGGTGCCCAAGTTGTCGCAGTACCCGGGCTTCAAGGAGCAGTTCACGATCAACGGCCACGCCCCGCGCAAGGGCGAGATGTGGAAGAACGCGAACCTGGCCAGCACCCTGCAGAAGATCGCCGACGGTGGCCGCGACGCCTTCTACAAGGGCGAGATCGCCCACACCATCGGCGACTACTTCAAGGCCAACGGTGGCTACCTGAGCTACCAGGACATGGCTGACCATCATGGCGAGTGGGTCGAACCGGTCAGCAGCAACTACCGTGGCTACGACGTCTGGGAACTGCCGCCGAACAGCCAGGGCATCGCCGCACTGCAGATCCTCAATGTGCTGGAAGGCTACGACTTCTCGAAGATCCCGTTCGGTTCACCGGAACACGTGCACCTGTTTGTCGAAGCGAAGAAGCTGGCCTTTGCCGACCGTGCGCGTTTCTACGCCGACATGGCGTTCCAGCCGGCACCGGTGCAGAAGCTCATCTCCAAGGAGTACGCCGCGCAGCGTCGTGCGCTGATCTCGATGGACAAGGCGTTGAAGGAAGTGCAGCCGGGCACGCCGAAGCAGCTGGAGGAGGGCGACACGATCTACATGACCGTGGCCGACGCCGACGGCATGATGGTTTCGCTGATCCAGTCCAACTACCGTGGCATGGGCAGCGGCATGGCACCGCCCGGTCTGGGTTTCATCCTGCAGGACCGTGGCGAGATGTTCGTGCTGCAGAAGAACCATCCCAACGGCTACGCGCCGGGCAAGCGTCCATTCCAGACCATCATTCCGGGGTTCATCACCAAGGGCGGCAAGCCGTATGCCAGCTTCGGCGTGATGGGCGGCGCGATGCAGCCGCAGGGCCATGCGCAGATCGTGATGAACCTGGTGGATTTCGGGATGAACCTGCAGGAAGCCGGTGATGCGCCGCGCATCCAGCACGAAGGCTCGACTGAACCGACGGGTCAGGCCACGGCGATGACCGACGGTGGTGAAGTGAATCTGGAAACCGGCTTCCCGTACGAGACGGTGCGTGCGCTGATGCGCAAGGGGCATCGCATCGTGTTCGCCGATGGGCCTTATGGCGGGTACCAGGCGATCATGCGCGATCCCGAGAGCGGGGTGTATTACGGTGCGTCGGAGAGCCGCAAGGACGGGCAGGCGGCGGGGTATTGAGGTTTCCCGGCCACCGGGCTGAGCCCCCTCTGCGGTGGTGGTTCGTGGAAGCGGGATCATGTGATTGGGCCGGGCGGGTGG
>NZ_JAPTFQ010000046.1:0-38787 GCF_030985535.1 Stenotrophomonas sp. Sm2128 | reverse complement strand
TGCGAAGCACTGCTTCGCAAGCGCCCGAACGCACAGCCGCCAGCGGCTGGGCCGGTCTGGGGGTTCACGGCGTGTCCTGCCAACCCACACCGCCCCGCCCAACACGCAGAAACCCAGAGCCGCTTTGGCTTTGGACTTGCCGGCCAGCGGCCGGCACTACCGCGGGTGCAGGGTGCAACCCTGCAAAGACAAAGGCCGCCTTTCGGCGGCCTCACTTTTCTTTACTTCAGCTTGATCTCGCGCAGGCGCTCCTCGAGGAAGCCGTGGGCGGTGATCGACTCCGGGTACCGGCTCGGATTCTCCGGGGTGATGCACGAGGGCAGCACGTCGATCAGGAAATCCGGGTTCGGGTGCAGGAAGAACGGCACCGAGTAACGCGGCTGGCGGGCCAGCTCGCCCGGGGGGTTGACCACGCGATGGATCGTCGACGGGTACACATGGTTGGTCAGGCGCTGCAGCATGTCGCCGATGTTGACCACGATGGTGTCCGCGTCCGAGGTGAACGGCACCCACTCGCCCTCATGCGACTGCACCTCCAGGCCCGCGGCGCTGGCGCCGACCAGCAGGGTGATGAAGTTGATGTCGCCATGCGCGCCGGCACGCACGTTCGGGATGTCGTCGGTGGTGATCGGCGGGTAGTGGATCGGGCGCAGGATCGAGTTGCCGAAGTTGGTCTTGTCGGCGAAGAAGTCTTCCGGCAGGCCGATGTGCAGGGCCAGCGCGGACAGCACGCGCGAACCCAGGTTGTCCAGCGCCTGGTACAGGCCGTAGCCGCGCTCACGGAAGCCCTCGACCTCGGTCGGCCACAGGTTCGGCGCCATCACGTCGCGGTACTTGGAGTCGTCGGCGATTTCACGACCGATGTGCCAGAACTCCTTCAGGTCGAAGTGCTTGGAGCCCTTGGCGGTTTCCACGCCGAACGGGGTATAGCCGCGGGCGCCGCCGCTGCCGGCCACGTGGTACTTGCGCTTGACCTCTTCCGGCAGGGCGAAGAAGGCCTTGAAGGCATCGTAGGCCGCGTCGATGTCGGCCTGCGGAATGCCGTGGTTGCGGATGCCCGCGAATCCCCATTGGCGGTAGGCCGCGCCCAGCTCGGCCACGAAGGCCTCGCGGTCGCTGTCGAAACGGGTGATGTCGAGGGTGGGGATCTGGCTCACAGCAATTCCTGGCTTGTCATTGGGTCTGGGGGGCCTGCGCATTCATGGCCCGCCTGAACATTGTGACAGATCACCCGGCGGACGCTACTCGATCCTCGGAAACAAATCGATACAATGCGCGACCTGCGCACAATTTAACGAATCCATCACGTTGGCAGCGCAAGCCCCGACCGCGCCTCCCCGACCCGACGCACCATGCCCGACGCCCCAGCCGCCATCGCCCTTCCCTCTGCGGGCCCTGCCCTTCGCTGGCGCCGGCTTGCGTGGTGGTCCCTGTTCGTTCTGGGAAATGCGCTGCTGGCGACGATGATCACCCTCGGCAACGTGCCGCTGTACGACAACCCGGGCGGCCACCAGGGCCTGGCCTATCTCGCGATTGCCCTGCCCGGGCACCTGCTCGCCTTCGGCGCGCTGGCCGGCGCGCTGCCACTGCTGCTGGGCCCGTGGCCGCGCAGCGCGCGCACGCTGAGCATCAGTGCGGTACTGCTGCAGGGCTTGTGGTTGTGCCTGCTGCTGGTCGACGCCAAGGTGTTCACCCTGTACCGCTTCCACCTCAATGCCATGGTCCTGAACATGGTGTTCGGCGGCGCCCTGCAGGACCAGGTTGCGTTGTCGTGGAAGACCTGGGTGCAGGTCGGCCTGCTGGTGGCGGCCATTTTCACCGCCGAGGGCATCCTGGCCTGGGCGTGCTGGAAGCTGCTGCCGGCCGCGCCCCGCCGGCGCACGGTGCTGCAGGCCTGGGCGGTGGTCGCCCTGCTGATGGCGAGCGGCCAGGTGGCCACCGCCTACTACGACGCACGCGGCGACCGTGACGTGATTGCCCAGTGGAACTACCTGCCCTGGGCCCAGCCGATCACCGCCAAGAGCTTCATGCGCAGGCTGGGCGTGGTCAGTGAACAGCAGGCCGGCCTGCCCGATCCTCGCCATGCGCAGCTGCTGTATCCGCTGCAGCCACTGCGCTGCCAGAGCCCACAGCGGCCCAATGTACTGATGGTCGTGCTGGAATCGCTGCGCCACGATGCGCTTACTCCGCAGATCATGCCGAACACCTCGGCACTGGCGGCCTCCGCTCGTGTCTACGACCAACATTTCAGCACGGGCAACGCCACCCGCTATGGCCTGTTCGGCCTGCTCTACGGCCTGCCGGGCGGCTACTGGCAAAGCATGCTTGACGAACAGCGCGGCTCACAGCTGTTCAAGGTGCTGGGCCAGCAGGGGTACGACCTGCATCTGTACGGCAGCGCGCCGATGTACAGCCCGGAATTCGACCGCACTGCATTTGCGGACGTCCGCGACCAGCTGCACCAGGGCCCGCCCGGCCTGGGTTCGGAAGGCCGTGACAGCAGCATCGTGGCCTCGCTTCAGAAGGACATCCGTGCAAGCCAGGCAGCGCACACGCCGTGGTTCGGCTTCGTCTTCCTCGATTCCACCCACGCGCCCTACCACATGCCCGCAGGCTACCCGCCGCTGGCGACCCCGATGGCGCAGGAAATCGACTTCCTCAGGTTCGGTCCGGACCACGACCCGGCCCCGGAACTGAACCGTTACCGGACCGCCGTGCATTACGCCGACAGCCTCGTCGGCACCCTGCTGGACGATCTGCGCGCGCAGGGCCTGGATCAGAACACCATCGTCCTGGTCACCGGCGACCACGCCGAGGAGTTCAACGACCTGAAGCTGAACTACTGGGGCCACAACGGCAACTTCTCCGACTACCAGCTGCAGGTACCGTTCGTGCTGCACTGGCCCGGCCAGGCCAGCGGCCATGAGACACGCACCAGTTCACATGAGGACTGGGTGCCGACGTTGATGCGCCACGCCCTGGGCTGCGAGAACGCACTGAGCGACTTCAGCACCGGCCAGGATCTGCTGGCCGAACCCGCAGGCGAGCGCGCACTGGTGGTGGAAAGCTGGTCACAACGCGCCGTCCGCCATGGCGATGCCATCTACGTGTTCGACAAGTTCGGCAACGCCACCGCGCTCGACCGGCACTACCGCCCGCTGCCGCGCCAGGCCCCGGATGCCGGCGCCGTCCGTACCGCATGGGAAGCGCTGACCCGCTTCCGCAACCGCTGACCACAGAGGATGGATTCCATGAAACGCTCGCTGCGGATCCTGCATACCGAAGCTGCCCGGGGAATGGGCGGCCAGGAGATCTACATCTTCCGCCACATGCAGGTGATGCGTGCGCGTGGGCACCAGGTGTCGCTGCTGTGCCAGCCCGATGCCCGCCTGGCCCAACTCGCGCGCGACGATGGCTTCACCGTGCATACCCTGCGCATGGGCGGCCTGGCACGGCTGCTGCGCGGCATCTGGTCGGTGTCACGCCTGGTACGCCGCGAGCGCTACGACGTGGTCAACACCACCAGCCGCCGCGACGCACTGATCGCCGCGGCCGGCGCACGCCTGGGCGGCACGCCACTGGTGGTGCGCTCGCGCCACCTGATGAGTCCGGTCAATTCGCTGCTGACCTATACCGGTCTTCCGCACCGGATCATCACCGTCAGCGATTTCGTCAAGCGGCTGCTGGTCGACCGCGGCATTGCCGCCGAGCACATCGGCATCGTGCCCCCCATGGCGACGCCGCCGCGCTGGGGCATGACCGAGCAGGGCGATCCCTGGGAGAACCTGCAGGCCACCCGCGCACAGGTCCGCGCCGAACTCGGTTTCGCCGAGCGCGATATCGTGGTCGGCTGCGTGGCCGTGCTGCGCGAGCCCAAGGGCCATGCCGAGCTGCTGCGCGCCATGGCGCCACTATGCAAGACCAATCCCGACCTGCACCTGGCCGTGGTCGGCGACGGCGAGCCGGTCATGGGCCGCCTGCAGGCCCTGCGCAGCGAACTCGGGCTGGAGCGCCAGGTGCACCTGCTCGGCTTCCGCAGCGACGCACACCGGCTGATGGCCGGTTTCGACATCTTCGCCCTGGCCACCCACAAGGAAGCCTCGGGGACGGTGTTCCTCGAGGCGGCGCAGGCGGCACTGCCGATCGTCTCGCATCGCGTTGGCGGCGTGCCTGAAATGCTGGTGGAAGGCAGCAATGCCATCCTCACCCGGCTGGGTGATGACGCCGCCCTCACTGGTGCGTTGCGGCTGCTGGTGGATGATCAGGAACGTCGCCGGCAGATGGGCCGCGCCGGTTGGGACTGGATCCGCAGCGCCAAGCAGTTCAGCGCGGCCGGCCACGGAGAGGCCACTGAAAACTACTACCTCCAATGGTTGAAGGAGCTGGGTCATGGCTAACGCCAGAACCGTACCGGTGCTGATGCACCACCATGTCAGCAACTCGCCGGGAATGATCACCGTATCCCCGGAGAACTTCGAGAGCCAGATCTCCTGGCTCGCACGGACCGGCTGGACCTCGCTGACGCTGGACCAGTACGCCGGCTTTCTCGCCGGGAAGCCGGTGCCGCGCAAATCGATCGTGATCACGTTCGACGACGGCTACCTGGACAACTGGGTCTACGCCCATCCGATCCTGCAGAAATACGGCATGCATGCGGTGGTGTTCGTGGTCACCGGCTGGATGCACGAAGGTCCGATCCGCCCGCATGCAGGCATCGAAGGCGCCGAGCTGCCGGCCACGCCTGAACATCGCGCCTGCGAGGACCTGATCTACAAGCAGGGCCGCAGCGACGAAGTGATGATGCGCTGGAGCGAAGCGCGTGCGGCAATCGAAGCCGGCACGTTCGAGGTCCACTGCCATACCCACAGCCACACCCGTTGGCTCAAGCGCGATGACCTGGACCGTGCGCAGCGCCGCGAAGGCATCAGCGGCGACCTGGCCATGGCGAAGCAGACGCTGCTGGAGAAGCTCGGCGAAGTCTCCGATACGCTGTGCTGGCCCTATGGTGACTTCGACGATGACTACATCGAAGTGGCACGCGAACAGGGCTTCCGCTACCTGCACACCACCCATCCCTTCGGCCGCAACGTGATTGGCGGCGATCCGGAGCGGATCTATCGCTTCGCGATCCGCAACCGGCCGGCCAGCTGGCTGCGCAAGCGCATCGCATGGAGCTACAACCCGTTGATCGCGCCGATCTTCAACGGCTTCAAGGCGCGGCAGAAGAAGATGGTGCCTGGCCCTTAGGAGGCCACGTTCATCTTGATCGCGGCAACACCCGGTTTTCGAATGGACTCAAAGGGACAGTGAAGGCAATGAACGTACTGGTGACCGGCGGTGCTGGCTACATCGGCTCGCATGCATGCGTGGAGCTGCAGCAGCAGGGGCACGGCGTGGTCATCGTGGACTCGCTGTGCAACAGCGACGCCAGCGTGGTCGAGCGCATCGGACGGATCACCGGCACGGCACCGGTGTTCGTGCAGGCTGACATCCGGGACCGGCCGCGCATGGCCGCCTTGATGCAGGAGCACGCGATCGATGCCGTACTGCACTTCGCAGCGCTCAAGTCCGTGGGCGAATCCCAGAAGATTCCACTGCAGTACTTCGACAGCAACATCAGCGGTTCGATTGCCCTGCTCGGTGCGATGCAGGATGCAGGCGTGCAGTTGCTGGTCTTCAGCTCTTCGGCAACGGTGTACGGCAACCAGGACCACTGCCCGGTGGCCGAGACCGCTTCAACCTGTGCGATGACGCCCTATGGGCGCACCAAGCTGGTGGTCGAGCAGCTGCTTGCCGACCTGGCGGCAACCGGCCAGGACCTGCATATTGCGACGCTGCGCTACTTCAACCCGGTCGGCGCCCACGCCAGCGCGCTGATCGGCGAGCTGCCGCATGGCACGCCGAGCAACCTGATGCCCTACATCGCGCAGGTCGCCGCCGGGCTGCTGCCGGAGGTCCAGGTCTTCGGGGACGACTATCCGACCCATGATGGTACCGGCGTGCGCGACTACATCCATGTGCAGGACGTCGCCAGCGCCCACGTGCTGGCCCTGCAGTTCCTTCGCGACCAGCGGCGCAGCATCACCCTCAACCTTGGCACCGGCCAGGGCCACAGCGTGCTGGAACTGATCCAGGCCTTCGAGCTCACCACCGGCGTGCGGGTTCCGTTCCGCATCGTACCGCGGCGCGATGGCGACATCGCGGTCAGCTTCGCCGATGCCTCGCTGGCGCTGCGCGAGCTGGGCTGGAAGGCGCGTCACGATCTCACCGACATGTGCCGGGACACCTGGAAGTGGCAGCGGGCGATGTCACGCGCCGCGCAAGGTGCAATGCCAGAGCACCTGCCCGCGCGCTGATGCGGGCAGGACCCAGCGGTCGGAAACGCCCGTACACGACGCGTCACAAGGTGCACAGCCGCAGCTGAACGCGATCGCGGGTCGCGCACGGTTGAGCCCCCCCCCCTACCAGAAAAGAACATGGCCGCAAACGCGGCCATGTCGGGTGCAATACGCGGTATTGCCACGCTGCTCAGGCAGCGGCTTCGCGCACCGCAGCGGACAAGCGATCGAGTGTCTCCTGCATCAGCGTGGCGTCATCGGCTTCGACGGTAACCCGCACCACCGGCTCGGTACCCGACGGGCGCAGGAACGCGCGACCGCGGCCGGCCACCGACTGCTGCGCGGCAGCCAGCGCGGCCTGCACACTGGCGGCCTGCACCGTGGCCTTGGCCGAGACATTGCCCAACCGCACGTTGACCGTTTTCTGCGGCACCCGCTCCAAACCCTTCAGCGCCTGGCGCAGGGTCTGGCCGCCGTTGCGCAGTGCCACCAGTACCTGCAGGGCACTGACAATACCGTCGCCGGTGGTCGCCCGGTCCAGGCACAGCAGGTGGCCCGAGGCCTCACCGCCAAGCACGCCCCCGCCTTCGACCAGCGCCTGGTGCACGTATCGATCACCAACGTTGCTGCGCACGAACGGGATCTGCAGATCGGCGAAAGCTTTCTCCACGCCGTAGTTGCTCATCAGCGTGCCGACCACCGGGCCGCGCAGGCGGCCTTCGTCCTTCCAGGCGCGGGCCAGGATGTACAGCAGGTCATCGCCGTCGACCGGGTTGCCCTGGTCGTCGGCCATCAGCACTCGGTCGCCATCACCATCGAAGGCGATGCCGAGATCGGCGCGGGTCTCGCGGACTTTGGCCGCCAGGTTGTCGATATGGGTGGAACCCACACCGGCGTTGATGTTGACGCCGTTGGGCTCGGCACCGATGCCGATCACCTCGGCGCCAAGTTCGCGGAACAGCAGCGGTGCGATCTGGTAGGTGGCACCGTGCGCGCAATCCAGCACCAGGCGCACGCCACGCAGGTCGAACGCGCGCGGCACGCTGGCCTTGCAGAACTCGATGTAGCGGCCGACCGCTTCGCGCGCGCGCGAAGCCTTGCCCAGCTTCTCCGACTCGGCGGTGGTGAACGGAACGTCCAGCGCCGCTTCCAGGGCCAGTTCGGTGGCGTCGTCGAGCTTCTCGCCCTGGGCGGAGAAGAACTTGATGCCGTTGTCGTAATGCGGGTTGTGCGAAGCGCTGATGACGATGCCGGCGTCCACGCCCAGCGTGCGGGTCAGGAACGCCACCGCCGGGGTCGGCATCGGCCCCAGCAGCTGTACGTCGGCGCCGGCAGCGACCAGGCCGGCTTCCAGCGCCGCTTCGAACATGTAGCCGGAAATGCGGGTGTCCTTGCCGATCACCACGATCGGCCGGCGCCCGTCCTGGCCGCGCTGGGCGACCAGGACACGGCCCAGGGCGTTGCCCAGGCGCAGCACGAAGTCGGCCGAGATCACGCCTTGGCCGACCCGCCCACGGATGCCGTCAGTACCGAAGTACTTTCGGCCTCCCATCAAGCCACCTCCGGCGCCGGCTGACGGCCCAGCATTGCCAGCAGATCGGACAGGCGGTCGCGCATCTCGCGACGGTCACAGATCTGGTCGATGGCACCGTGCTCCAGCAGGAACTCCGAACGCTGGAAGCCTTCCGGCAGCTTCTCGCGCACGGTCTGCTCAATCACGCGCGGACCCGCAAACCCGATCAGCGCCTGCGGCTCGGCGATATTGATGTCGCCCAGCATCGCGAACGAGGCCGACACGCCACCGGTGGTCGGGTGGGTCAGCACCGAGATGTACGGCAGGCCCGCTTCACGCAGCTTGCCCAGTGCGGCCGAGGTCTTGGCCATCTGCATCAGCGAGAACAGGCCTTCCTGCATGCGCGCGCCGCCACTCTGCGAGAAGCACACGTAGGGGGCACCGATTTCGACTGCGGTTTCGGCGGCCAGCGCGAAACGCTCACCCACCACCGAGCCCATCGAGCCGCCCATGAAGGCGAAGTCGAACGACGAGGCCACCAGTGCACGGCCCTTGAGCAGACCGCGCATGGCGATCAGCGCGTCGTACTCACCCGTGTTCTTCTGCGCGATCTTGATGCGCTCGCTGTACTTCTTCTGGTCCTTGAACTTGAGCAGGTCGGTCGGGCCCAGGCGCGCACCGATCTCGGTAGTGCTGTCGGCGTCGAACAGGGCGGCCAGGCGCGCACGCGCGCGGATCGCCATGTGGTGGCCGCACTTCGGGCAGACCTCCAGGTTCTCTTCCAGTTCCGGACGGTACAACGCGCTGCCGCAGTTGCTGCACTTTTCCCACAGGCCCTCGGGGACACTGCGCTTCTTGCTGGGGGTGTTGTCGGTGCGGATGCCGGACGGCATCAACTTGCTGAGCCAACTCATGCGGGAGGACACTTCCGTTCAGGGCGGCCCGAGGGCCGCAAAGGCGGACAGTCTAGCTCCGCTTTCCCTGCCCGTGCACCCCCTTGCCGGCCACGGAGCCGCCGGAAAAAACCATGCTGGGACGTACGTTTAGGTGCTGGGTCATGCCGGCCGCTGGCCGGCAGCTCGTACATGCAGACCCATGGGTACTGCCGGCCGCTGGCCGGCAGCCCGTACATGCAGACCCATGGGTCTGCATGTGGCCGTCAAGCAGATGCCGGCCAGCGGCCGGCACGACCGTTACGCGTCCAGCGCCTGCCGCAGCGGGGCCAGGAAAGCTCCAGCGCGCTGCGCGGCCTCTTCAGCCGAGCCCGCTTCGGCCAGCACCGCCACCAATGCACTGCCGACCACCACGCCATCGGCCTGGCGCGCCATCGCCGCCGCACTGGCGGCGTCCTTGATGCCGAAGCCAGCAACCACCGGCACTGAAGCGCGCGCGCGCAGGGCCTGCAGGCGGGCACTGGCGGCATCGCTGTCCAGGCGTTCGGACGCGCCGGTGACACCGGCAAAGCTGACGTAGTAGAGGTAGCCACGGGCCAGCGCCAGCAGCTTGTCGGCCCGCGCTTCGCTGGTGGTCGGCGACGCCAGCAGGACCAGTGCCAGGCCGGCTGCATCGAAGGCCTGCTGCGCTTCAACCGCTTCTTCCGGCGGCAGGTCGACCAGCAGTACGCCGTCCACGCCCGCGTCGACGGCGGCCTTGGCGAAGGCCGCGTAGCCATGGATCTCCACCGGGTTGAGGTAGCCCATCAGCACCACCGGGGTCTGCGCGTCGCGCTCGCGGAACTGCGCCACGGCCTGCAGGACGTAGCGGCTGCCAGCCCCCCGTGCCAGCGCGCGCTCGGAGCTGCGCTGGATGGTCGGGCCATCGGCCATCGGGTCGGAGAACGGCACGCCCAGCTCGATCACATCGGCACCGGCCTCAACCAGCGCGTGCATGACCGGCACGGTGGCCTCCAGCGAGGGATCACCGGCAGTGATGAAGGGAATCAGCGCCTTGCGCTGCTGCTCGCGCAGGCGCTGGAAACAGGCATCGAGTCGGGA
Organism: Stenotrophomonas sp. Sm2128; assembly: GCF_030985535.1. NCBI lineage: Bacteria > Pseudomonadati > Pseudomonadota > Gammaproteobacteria > Lysobacterales > Lysobacteraceae > Stenotrophomonas > Stenotrophomonas sp. Sm2128. Next base: position 28,942 of record NZ_JAPTFQ010000046.1, on the reverse strand, counting down.
TACAGGCATCTCAGGCACATCCTTCAATCAGTTCAATCGCATCACTGGTCCCCCAGTACATCCGGGTGACCTTCCCTTCAAACAGTTCCAGGCGGATGCCCAGGTCCGAACCCGGGTCCTGCCAGGTGAGGTACTCGCCCTGGTCACCGTCGTAGGCATGCGGGCTGGACACCGGCGGCTTCGGGAACTGGGCCATGGCCTGGGCACGGGTCATGCCGATGCGCAGGCCGAACGGCCCCGGCTGTTCAACCGGCAGTTCCGGCTCATCGCCCGGCTTCAGATCAAAACGGACCACGCGGTCGTCGTCGGTCATCATCGACACGCCCGGCGGCAGCCCCTTGCCGTCGTAGTACTCGCAGTCGCCTTCGAAGAACTCCTTCGCGCCCTGCGCCTTCCAGGGACCCAGCGCCTTCAGGTCAGTCATGTGCTGGCCAACCAGCACGTCACCGGCATGATCCAGCGCCACCGAAACCACCGCGGGCGCGTCATCGCCGCTCGTCCCTTCTTCGGAGGGGGCATCGACAATGGGCGTACGCGCCATCGGGTCAAGATCATCGTTGGCGGCCTGCTGCGCCGGCTGCGTGGTGGCCTTGGCGGCCGGCGCCAGTACCGGTGGCTCCGGCGGCTGGCACGCGGCCAGCCCAAGCGCCAGCAGCAGCACGCCGCTGTTCCGCAGCCGCGCGCTCACAGCACCAGCCCTTCGCGCGCAGCGATGGTGTGCACGTCCTTGTCGCCACGGCCGGATAGATTGCAGAGCACGATCTGGTCACGCGGTCGCTCACGCGCCAGCTTGATCGCCTGCGCCAGCGCATGGCTGGACTCCAGTGCCGGCAGGATGCCTTCGGTATGCGCCAGCAGATGGAAAGCCTGCAGCGCTTCCTCGTCGGTGATGCCGAGGTACCGTGCGCGACCGGTATCGGCCAGGAATGCGTGCTCCGGGCCGACGCCCGGATAGTCCAGGCCGGCTGATACCGAGTGGGTCTCGATGATCTGGCCGTCGTCGTCGCACAGCACATAGGTGCGGTTGCCGTGCAGCACACCGGGGCGACCGGCAGCGATCGAAGCGGCGTGACGGCCGGTGTTGATGCCATCACCGGCGGCTTCGGCACCGACGATTTCGACCTGGCGATCGTTGAGGAAGGCATGGAACAGGCCGATGGCATTGCTGCCGCCGCCCACGCAGGCGGTGATCGCATCGGGCAGGCGGCCGTACTCGGCCAGCATCTGCTCGCGCGCCTCACGGCCGACGATGGCATTGAAGTCACGGACCATGCGCGGATACGGATCCGGGCCGGCCACGGTGCCGATGATGTAGAAGGTGTCCTGCACGTTGGTCACCCAGTCGCGCATGGCTTCGTTGAGTGCGTCCTTCAGGGTGGCCGAGCCGGAAGTGACCGGCACCACCGTCGCGCCCAGCAGCTTCATGCGGTAAACATTGATCTTCTGCCGCTCGATGTCGGTGGCGCCCATGTACACCACGCATTCCAGGCCCAGCCGCGCGGCAACCGTGGCACTGGCCACGCCATGCTGGCCGGCACCGGTCTCGGCAATGATGCGCTTCTTGCCCATCCGCGCGGCCAGCAAGGCCTGGCCGATGGTGTTGTTGATCTTGTGCGCGCCGGTGTGGTTCAGGTCCTCGCGCTTGAGCAGGATCTGCGCGCCACCGACGTGATCGCTCAGGCGCTGGGCGTGATAAATCGGGCTCGGCCGGCCCACGTAGTGCGCCAGATCGCGGTCATAGGCCAGCTGGAATGCGGGATCCTGGCGCGCCTGGTCATAGGCTTGGGCCAGTTCCTGCAGCGGACCGACCAGGGTTTCGGCAACGAAACTGCCGCCATAGCGGCCGAAGTGGCCCTGGGCATCCGGGAAGGCGTGATAGTCGGCAATGGGGGAGGCAGACATGGATACGACCGGTGGTTCAGACAGGTGGATACTCTAGCGCACGGGTCATGACCGGAAAATGGATATTATCTGGCGCATATCGTCAGGAAATCTCACATGAGCCGTTCCCTGCTGCCTCCCCTCAATGCGCTGCGCGCGTTCGAAGCGACGGCCCGCCTTGGCGGCGTTGGGCGCGCCGCGCAGGACCTGCACGTCACCCACGGCGCGGTCAGTCGGCAGTTGAAGCTGCTGGAGGATCACCTTGGCCTGGCGTTGTTCCAGCGGGCCGGCCGTGGCCTGCGCCTGACCGCTGCGGGCACGCGGCTGCAGGCAGCATGCAGCGAGGCCTTCAGCGGCATCGAAGACTGCGTGCGCGAACTGCGGCGGCCGACAGCAGCCCCGGCGCTGGTACTGGGCTGCAGTGGCAGCGTGCTGGCGCGCTGGATGATTCCACGACTGCCAGCATTGCAGGCTGCCCTGTCCGGCGTGCGCCTGCAGTGGTCGGCACTGGATGGCAGTTTCACCGAAGCGCAGGCGGCGCTGGACGCGGTGCTGCTGCTGGCGCAGGGCCCGTGGCCACGAGGCTGGCAGGTACGCGAGCTGGCGCCGGAACGGGTCGGCGTGGTGGTGGCGCCGTCGCATCCGGCCGCGCAGCGCCTGCGGCATGCACCGCCGTCGGCGCTGCTGCAGGAGTCGCTGCTGCACACCAGCTCACGGCCGCAGGCATGGCCGGCATGGGCACAGGCGCACGATCTGGACGTGTCGAAGCTGCAGCTGGGCACCGCCTTCGAGCACCTGTACTACCTGCTGGAAGCCGCGGTAGCCGGGCTGGGCCCGGCGATCGCACCGGAGCCGCTGGTGGCCGAAGATCTGGCAGCAGGCCGGCTGGTCGCACCGTGGGGATTTACCGCCACCGGCGGCTTCTGGGTGCTGGCGCGGCCGGATGGCCCGGCCGATGCACGGGTGGACGCCTTGGCCGACTGGGCAGCAGCACAGCTGCGATGAGACAAGGCTCCGGGTGGCGTTCGCCCCCGAAGCCGGCAACACAAGCCTCAGCGACCGCCCATCGCGACCCGCTGCTGCTCCTCATGCACCTGCTGCTGGTGCGACGGATCTGCCAGCAGCTTGGCACTGGTCTGCTCCAGCGGCGGTGGCGCCTGAGCCAGATCGACGGCGGTGCGGAAGCCCGGCGTCGTGCCCATCACGAATGCCTTGCCATCCTGCACCGTGATGCTCTGCAGCTTGTCGGCCGCATCGATACCGTGATTACCTTCCGTTGGAAAACACGTCGAGCACGTCCGCACTGACCCAGCCCTGCGCGCAGTTCCCGGCGTAACGTCCCGGCGCCGCCACATGGCAGGCCTCGCCCCCCGTGTTCGCCAGGCCAGTGATCGGCCTGTCGCCATAGGTGTCACACAACGTGTTGCCCTTGCACTTGCCGACCGTTGCTGCGGGAACCGCCACGACGTAATAGAACAGCGGATTCTGTCCGGTACGCCCGATGCCCTGCACGCAGACCAGCTGCCCCTTCGACAGCTTTGCGGTCACGCTGGCCTTGCTGCCGGTGGATGGCACCGCATTCAACGTCTCCACGCCCTTGGCGTCGGCTACGCCCGCGAAGAAGCCCTGGTCGCCACAGTCCGGCGACAGTTCAACATCGTAGAAATCACCGCTGTCCACAACGCCGGCCGTGCAGCCGCTGCCCGTATTGGCGTTGCTGCATTTCACGCCACTGGCCTGGATCAGCGCCGCCAGGCCGTCGGCAGCCGGTGCTGCCGCCGGAACCGTCGCCGGTGCTGTGGCGGCTGCGCCTGCCGGTGTGGCAGCGGCCGGTGCCGATGCAGTCGGGGCGGACGAGTCACCGCCCGCACACGCGCCCAATGCAAGCAGCAGGCCGGGCATGATCGTCAGGCGGGCCAGGCGGATACGGTGGGAAGAGAGATGGGGCATATCCATTGCGTCCTCGTTCGAAAGCCAAGGCGCATCTCAGGGGTGCGGCCAGCGACACGCACACCGCATCGCACCCAGCCAGGTCAGGCCGGGCCCATTGTGTCCGATCAGATGCTCGGGGGTGTCGACTTCCTGGCGCTGGATCCTGAATTACCCGAAAGTGGGATGCTCACCGCATTCAGTAGACGTCCGCCTTCATGGCACGGCACGCGACAGGCAAGAACACAGACCCGGCGGAATGCACCGTCGGCGATGACGTTCCGGGTGCGCCCTCAGGGGGCGCGGATCACTCCAGGACCGTGCAGTCCGCGCGGCGCACTTCCTCGACGAAGGTGCGCATCCTGTAGCCGTCCTTGATACCCGGCTCCAGTTCGATGCCGCTGGACACGTCCACGCCCCACGGCAGGGTGGCCAGCACCGCGTCGTAGACGTTTTCCGGGTTCAGGCCGCCGGCGAGCAGGAACGGGCGATGCAGGCCGGTCGGGATCCGGCCCCAGTCGAAGGCCACGCCGGTGCCGCCACCGCCGCCCGGCGCATGGCTGTCGAACAGGAAACCGGCGGCGCTGGGGTAGCGCAGCTGCAGGGTGCGGGCGTTGATCTCTTCACGGCCGCCCATCGCGATCGCCTTCAGGTAGGGCATGTTGAAGCTGCGGCAGAAGCTCTCGTCTTCCTCACCGTGGAACTGCAGCAGGGTCGGCCGTACCGTGCGCAGCACCTCGCGCACCTCTTCCTTGCTGTTGTTGCGGAACAGCGCCACCACGTCGACCATCGGCGCGATCGCCTGGCGCATCGCGCGTGCCTCGGCCGGAGCGACCCGGCGGCTGCTTTCACGGGCGAAGATGAAACCCACCGCGTCCACGCCCAGCTCACCGGCCAGGCGGACGTCGCCGGCCCGGGTCATGCCACAGAACTTGATGCGCGTGCGGTAGTAGGAGCGGCTCATAGCGTGACCTCGGCGGGCAGATGCCAGTTGTCGGGGTACAGGGGCCCAAGGAACACCAGGCCCTGCGGCGGTGCGGTGGGACCAGCTACGGTGCGATCGCGCCCGGCCAGCAGTTCGGCGATCCATTCCACCGGCTTCTCGCCACTGCCCACCAGGATCAGCGATCCGACGATATTGCGGACCATGTGATGAAGGAATGCATTGCCCTGCACGGCGACCTCGATCACCTCGCCCTGGCGGCTGACCTGCAGTGACTGCAGTTCACGCCGCGCATGCAGCGCCTGGCACTGCACCGAACGGAACGCGCTGAAGTCGTTCTCGCCAAGCAGGGCCTGGCCGGCGGCGTGCATCAGGCTCGCATCCAGTGCACGACGCTCCCAGCTGAGGGTCTGCCGCTGCAGCGCCGGCCGCACCTCGCGGTTGAGCAGGCGGTATCGGTAACGGCGCGCACGTGCCGAGAAGCGGGCGTGGAAATCGTCGGCCACCGGCACGCACCAGCGCACTGCGATCGAGCGCGGCAGGCGGGTGGTGGTGCCCAGCATCCAGGCGCGCGGATCGCGCACCACGTCGGTGTCGAAATGCACGACCTGGCACTGGCCGTGCACGCCGGCATCGGTGCGGCCGGCACAGACCACCTGCAGCGGCGCATCAGCCACCGATGACAGGGCCTGCTCGAGGCTGGCCTGCACGCTGGGGCCACCCTCGCCCAGGTTCTGCCAGCCCCTGAAATCGCTGCCGTCGTACTCGACGCCAAGCGCGTAACGCATGTGCTACCTCGATGTTGCGGGAGGGGCGGCGCTCAGGCCGGATCGCGTTCGGACCAGACCGCCAGTTCGTTGCCACCGGGCTCGACGAACTGGAAACGGCTACCGCCGGGGAAGGAAAACACCGGCCGCACGATCTCACCGCCGGCGTCGCGCACCGCCGCCTCGATCGGCGCCAACTGATCAGCGTACAGCACCAGCAGCGGTGCACCGGCATCGCTGGCACGCTGTGGCTGGCCGCGGAAGAAGCCCCCCTGCAGGCGACCGTCGTCGAACGCGGTGTAGTCACTGCCATAGTCGACGAACGACCAGCCGAACGCCTTCTCGAAGAAGGCGCGGCTGGCCGCGGGATCCGTGGAGGCGAATTCAACGTAGTCGATGCGGCGCTCGCGGCTCATGGCAGGATCCTTGTCGGCAGGTTCGGTCACGGCAGGCGGGCCAGCAGTTCGCGGGCCTGGGCCTGGCTGTGCAGGTCACCGCCTTCGGCGACTTCCAGCAACAGGGTGCGCGCAGTCTGCGCGTCGCCCAGATCGAGGTAGGCAATGGCCAGTTCCAGGCGCTCCTGGCCGGCACGCGGCGACCAGCCCGCGTCGCCGGCGGGCGCGGCCGCGCTCGGCGCGATATCGTCGGAATAAGAAGCGTCGACGCTGCCGTGGTCGATGCTGTCGATGGCCTCGGGATGTACGGTATCCGCCGGAGCCTCGTTCTCATGCGCATCAGCCGGCAGATCGAACACTCCGCGGAACTGCGGCTGCTGTTCGGCATGCAGTGCGTAGTCCGGCACCGCCACTTCGGCCGGCGCCTGCGGTACAACGCGTTCGTCCTGCAGCGGCTCGGCGACGACAACCTCGTCGCCGGTGGTTGCGGAATCGTCCCAGCGCGGCAGATCGGTCACCGCTTCGGGCAATGCCACCGCGTCCTCGTCGCGCAGTGTCTCGGCCTGCCATTCGGCCCGCACCGCGTGCTCGGCGACGGGTTCGGCGACCACCACGTCGTGCACTTCGGTTTCGGTCGCCCAGGCAGGCATCGCCGGTTCCTGGCGGCCATTGTCGGCAACAGCCGACGACCACGAGGACTGCTCGGCCAGCGTATCCAGCGCCGCACCTGCCGGCACCGCTGCGGCCAGGCCGGCGACATCGTCTTCCTCACGCAGCGGCGGCAGCGGCGACGGCTTGCGACGACGCAGCAGCCAGGCCGCGCCCGCCGCCAACAGCAGCACCGGCAGCCCCAGCCAGTACCACGGCGTTGCCGCATCACGAGAACCCGGCGCCTGTGCGAGGCGCTGCTGCGCGGCAGCCAGGTCGTTGTCCTTCATCGCGATCAGCGACTGCTGCTGCTCCTTGAGCTTTTCCAGGTCGGCCACGCGCTGCTTCAGTTCACCGATCTCGGCATCGCGGGTGGCGATGTCCTCACGCGCCTGTCGCAGTTGTTCGTTGCCCAGCATGTCACCCTCGCTGCCGGCAGCGGTGCCGGTGGTTGTGCCCGCGTGCGCGGCGTCGGACGCCAGCGCCGGAGCGATCTCAAGTCGTGCCCCGTTGGCGGCAGCCGGGGAAGAAGCGTTCGCGGTTGCCGCCTTGGCGGCCGGCGCGACCGCACCCGCCGGTTGCGGCACGGTGCGCGCCTGCCGCCATTGCGCGGCGTGCTCGCGCACCAGCGCGGCGGCCTCGGCGGCATCGACAGCGGCAAGCGCATCGCTGCCCGGCATGCGCAGCACCGCGCCCTGCTTGAGCAGATTGACGTTGCCACGGATGAAGGCTTCGGGATTGGCGCGCAGCAGGGCGATCATCGCGCGGTCGCGGCTGACCTGGTTGCCACGCGCCACCGCGCTGGCGATCTGCGACAGGGTCTGACCGCGCTGCACGGTGACGCTGCCATCGGCCGCCGGTGCAGCGACCGGCGCGGAGGCCGCACGCGGGCGTGCCGGTGCAGGCGCCACCGCAGGTGGCGGCGTAGTGGGCGCCTCCGCCGCTGGCACCGTTGCCGAAGCCGGTGCAGGTTCGCGCACGATGGTATTGGAGAGCGTGCCTGCCGGCGCGACGATCTCCGGCTCGGCCACGGCCAGCGCGCTGGACGGCGCGTCGACCAGCGCGGAGTACTCGCGCACCAGGCGGCCTTGGCCCCAGTCAGCTTCGATCAGGAAGCTCAGCGATGGCGTCTCCACCGGAGCCTGCGAGGTGACGCGCACCACCGCCCTGCCCTGCGCATTGCGGGTCAGCTCGAACTGCAGCTCGCTGACCAGCCCGGTCGGCCGTTGCAGGCCGACGCGTTCGAAGGTGACCGGCGAGGCCAGCGCCACGCGCAGGTTTTCCAGTTCGGACGGGTCCGCCGACACCACCGGGATTTCGGCCAGCAATGGCTGCCCCGGCTTGGACAGGACACGGATGTCTCCCAGGCCCAATGCGAGTGCCGAACTGCTGGCCAGGGCCAGCAGCGCGGTGGAAAGATAGAGGAGCGGGCGCTTTGCGCCCCTGGCCCGTTTATTCATGGGCGACACTATAAAGCGTGCGGACCGGGGTCCGCACCCACCGGAAAGACCCTTGAGGTAGTGCCGGCCGCTGGCCGGCATGCACTCCGGCACAAGGATCACGGCAATGCCGGCCAGCGGCCGGCACTACCGGTGAGGCAACCGCTGTGATCAGCGCTGCTCGGCGGCGACCAGCTCGGCCAGCTGCACGGCATTCAACGCCGCGCCCTTGCGCACGTTGTCCGACACGATCCACAGGTTCAGGCCGCGCGGGTGCGAGAGGTCCTCGCGGATGCGGCCGACGTACACCGCGTCCGTGCCCGAGGCGTGGGTGACCGGGGTCGGGTAACCACCGGCTTCGTGACGATCCACCACTTCGATGCCCGGCGACTGCTCCAGCAGCGCGCGCGCTTCGGCGACGGTGACCTTGTCGCGGGTCTCGATCGCCACCGACTCGGAGTGGCCGTAGAACACCGGCACGCGCACCGCAGTCGGGTTCACCAGGATGCTGTCGTCGCCGAGGATCTTGCGGGTTTCCCAGATCAGCTTCATTTCTTCCTTGGTGAAGCCATTGTCCTGGAAGTCGTCGATGTGCGGGATCAGGTTGAAGGCGATCTGCACCGGGAAGCGCTGCGGATCGATTTCCTGGAAGCTCAGGAGCTGGCCGGTCTGCTTGCCCAGTTCCTCGGTAGCCGAACGGCCGCCGCCGGACACCGACTGGTAGGTGGAGACGTTGATACGCTCGATGCCGTACTTGCGGTGCAGTGGCGCCAGCGCCACCAGCATCTGCATGGTTGAGCAGTTCGGGTTGGCGATGATGCCGCGCGGACGGTTGGCCACCTGTTCCGGATTGACCTCGGACACCACCAGCGGCACGTCATCGTCGTAACGGAAGGCCGAAGAGTTGTCGATCACCACCGCACCGGCAGCGGCGAACTTCGGTGCGTATTCCTTGGACACGCTGCCACCGGCCGAGAACAGCGCGATCTCGACGCCGCTCGGATCGAAGGTGGCCAGGTCCTGGACCGTGACCTTCTGGCCGTTGAATTCGATCTCGCCGCCGGCCGAACGCTCGGAAGCCAGGACGCTCAGGGTACCGACCGGGAAACCACGCTCGGCCAGGATCGACAACATGGTCTCGCCGACCGCACCGGTGGCACCGACGACGGCGACGTGGAAACTGCGCTGTGCATTGCTCATGGGGGAACTCTCACGAAAACGGGAATGGGGAAGAAACACGCACGACAGCTGGGTTCGGGGAACCTCCTCAAGCGGGGCGCGCGGAGGTTCCCTATCGTTTCCCGGTTTTTTTGCCCAGCGTCACGCGCGCGGCCATCGCCGCATCAGCGTTGATCGCGCTCGGCATGCGCGACGGGCCGCCGTCCAGGCCGAGCCCGGCAACCAGATTATCCACGGCCAGCTGTACCATCGCCGTGCGCGTGGCCAGCGAGGCGCTGCCGATGTGCGGTGTGAGCACGACATTGCGCAGCGCCAGCAGTTCGGGGCGCACCGCCGGCTCACCCTCGTAGACATCCAGGCCGGCAGCGGCCAGACGGCCTCGGGCAAGCGCGTCGGCCAACGCCAGTTCGTCGACGATGCCGCCGCGGGCGATGTTCACCAGGGTGGCTGAGGGCCTCATCTTCGCCAGCGCAGCCGCATCGATGATGTGATGCGAGGCCGGCGTGTAGGGCAGCACGGTGACCAGGTGGTCGGACTGCGCCAGCAGCGTGTCCAGGTCCACGTAGGTCGCGCCGAGCGCAGCCTCGGTCTCGGCCGGAAGGCGCGAACGGTTGTGGTACAGCACCTTCATGCCGAAACCATGCGCGCCGCGGCGGGCGATGCCCTGGCCGATGCGGCCCATGCCGAGGATGCCCAGCGTGCTGCCATGGATGTCTGCGCCGAGCATGGTCTGGAACGACCATTGCTGCCACTTGCCTTCGCGCAGCCAGCGCTCGGATTCGGTGATCCGGCGCGCGGTCGCCATCAACAGGGCGAAACCGAGATCGGCGGTGGTTTCGGTCAGGACGTCCGGCGTGTTGCTGGCGAGGATGCCGGCTGCGCTGAGCGCATCGACATCCAGGTTGTTGTAGCCGACGCCGACATTGGCGATCACCTGCAGCTGCGCGGCGTCGGCCACCTGGGCCGCACCGATGCGCTCGTTGAGGGTGATGATCGCGCCGTCGACGCCGGCCAGCTGTTCGGCGATCTGGTCGGGCGACCAGGCGGTGACCGCATCGGTGCTGCGCAGCTGCACGCGATCGCGCAGCGGCGCGATGGCCGCGTCGATCAGCGGCTGGCTCACCCACACGGTCGGCCGCGTGTCAGCCATCGATCTGCCCGGGAATGCGCGGGGTGATCGTGCCGACATCGCCGCACTGCGCGCGATGGCGCAGCGCCTGGTCCATCAGCACCATCGCCACCATCGCCTCGGCGATCGGGGTGGCGCGGATGCCGACGCAGGGATCGTGGCGACCGGTGGTGACCACCTCGACCACGTTGCCGGCGGTATCCAGCGACGGGCCCGGCAGGCGCAGGCTGGACGTCGGCTTCAGGGCGATCGAGGCGACCACCGGCTGGCCGGTGGAGATGCCACCGAGGATGCCGCCGGCGTGATTGCTGGCGAAGCCCTGCGGGGTCAGCAGGTCACGGTGTTCGGTGCCCTTCTGTGCGGCGCTGGCGAAACCGTCACCGATCTCAACGCCCTTCACCGCGTTGATGCTCATCAGCGCGGCGGCCAGTTCGCCATCGAGCTTGCCGTAGATCGGCTCGCCCCAGCCCGGCGGCACGCTGTCGGCGACCACGTCCACGCGCGCACCGACCGAATCACCGGACTTGCGCAGCGCATCCATGTACGCCTCCAGCTCGGGCACCTGCGCGGCATGCGGCCAGAAGAACGGATTGTCTTCCACCGCCGACCAGTCGAAACCAGCCGGAGTGATGTCGCCCAGCTGCGACAGGTAACCGCGCACGGCGACGCCGAAGCGTTCGGCCAGCCACTTCTTGGCGACCACGCCGGCGGCCACGCGCATGGTGGTCTCGCGCGCCGAGGAACGACCGCCACCGCGCGGGTCACGGATGCCGTACTTGTGCCAGTAGCTGTAGTCGGCATGACCTGGCCGGAACTGCTGGCCGATGTTCGCGTAATCCTTGCTGCGCTGGTCGGTGTTGCGGATCAGCAGCGCGATCGGGGTGCCGGTGGTCAGGCCCTCGTACACGCCGGACAGGATCTCGACCTCATCGGCCTCGCGGCGGGCCGAGGTGTGCCGGCTCTTGCCGGTCGCGCGACGCTGCAGGTCATGGCCGAATTCGGCCGCGTCCAGCGCCAGCCCCGGAGGGCAGCCATCGATCACGCAGCCGATGGCCGGCCCGTGCGACTCACCGAACGTGGTGACGGTGAACAGCTTGCCGAACGAATTGGAGCTCACGGGCGCTGCGCCGCCAGTTCGGTGATGCGCGCGCTGTGGGCGATCAGCTCGCGGCACTCGACCGCGAAGATGCCCATCTGGCCGACCTTGAACTCGATCCAGGCGAAGTCGACTTCCGGCAGCAGCTTGATCAGGTGCTGCTCGGATTCGCCCACTTCGCAGATCAGCAGGCCGTCCTCGCTCAGGTGCAGCGGGGCGTCGCGCAGGATCTTCAGCACCAGGTCCAGGCCGTCGTCGCCGGCACGCAGGCCCATCTCCGGCTCGTAGGAGTATTCCTGCGGCAGGGCATCGGTTTCGTCGTTGGTGACGTACGGCGGATTGGTGACGATCAGGTCGTAGTGGCGGCCGGTCAGGCCGTTGAACAGGTCCGACTTGAGCAGGGTGACGTTGTGCGCCTGCAGGCGCTCCTTGTTTTCTTCGGCAAGCGACAATGCATCGTCGCTCAGGTCGGCGCCGTCCACTTCCCAGTTCGGGTAGTAGTGACCCATGGCAATGGCGATGCAGCCCGAGCCGGTGCACAGGTCCAGCGCACGGCTGACATCGCGGCCGGCCAGCCACGGCTCGAAGCCGCATTCGATCAGTTCGGCGATCGGCGAGCGCGGCACCAGGGCGCGCTTGTCGCTCTTGAAGCTCAGGCCGGCGAACCAGGCCTCACCGGTCAGGTAGGCGGCCGGGATGCGTTCGTCGATGCGACGCTGGAACAGCTCCAGCACGCGCAGCTTCTCGGCCTGCAGCAGGCGCGCCTGGCCATAGGCCGGGCCGAGGTCGTGCGGCAGGTGCAGGCTGTGCAGCACCAGCTGGGTGGCCTCGTCCAGCGCATTGTCGTAGCTGTGCCCGAAGGTCAGTCCGGCTTCGTTGAAACGGCTGGTGCCGTAGCGGATCAGATCGATGATCGTGTGGAGTTCGGCGGCCGTTTCAGCGGTCATGGCGGTACTGCGGGCAAAGTGGCCCCCGATTATAGGGGCTGGCGCCCGTGGCGGCATCCGTTGCGGCGGAAACGATTCGGGCCACAGCCGGTATGATGGGGCCCACTTCGCGCGGGAGCCCCCATGTTCAATCGCAACGCCGGCATCATCCTGCTGATCGCCCTGGCGGCGGGTCTCGGCCTGCTGGCCGCCCAGCAGCTGTTCGCGCCGAAGCCGCCGGCCAATGCCCCGGCCACCGAAGCGATCACGCTGTACCCGCAGCCGCGCGAACTGCCCGACTTCAACCTGGCCCAGTCCGACGGCACCCGCCTGATCCCGGGCGAACTGAAGGGCCACTGGACCCTGGTATTCCTGGGCTTCACCTTCTGCCCGGACGTCTGCCCGACCACCCTGGCCGAGCTGGCCGGCGCGCAGAACCAGTGGGAAGCCCTGCCCGACAGCCTGCGCCCACGCGTGCTGTTCATCTCGGTCGACCCCGACCGCGACAGCGCCACCCGCCTCGGCGAGTACGTGCACGGTTTCCACAAGGACACCCTGGCCGCCACCGCTGACGTTCCCTCGCTGGAGCGCTTCGCCACCTCGTTGGGCTTCGTGTTCCAGAAGGTGCCGGGCAAGCATTTCGACGAGAACCCCGAGGATTACACCGTCGAGCATTCGGCCAGCCTGGCCGTGCTCGACCCGCAGGGCCGCCTTGCCGGCCTGGTACGCCCCCCGTTCAACGCGCCGGCCATTGCCCGCGACCTGCAGAAGCTGACCGAGAAAACCGCCCCATGAGCCTCACCACCGCCCTGACGTACGCCCTGCCACACCGCCTGCTGTCCTCGATGGCGCGTTCGCTGGCGTACTCGGACGATCCGCGCGTATCGCGCTGGCTGATCGACACGGTCACCCGCAAGTTCAACGTCAACCTGGACGAAGCGGCCAACCCGGACCCGCGCAGCTATGCGACCTTCAACCAGTTCTTCACCCGTGCGCTGAAGCCGGGTGCGCGCGTGGCTGACGCCGATCCGCGCAGCCTGGTGATGCCGGCCGACGGCCGCATCAGCCAGCTGGGGAAGATCGAGGCCGGCCGCATCTTCCAGGCCAAGGGCCAGTCATTCACCGCTGCCGAACTGCTGGGCAGTGACGAGGACGCCAAGCCATACAACGATGGCCTCTACGCCACGGTGTACCTGTCGCCGCGCGATTACCACCGCGTGCACATGCCGTGGACCGGAACCCTGCGTGAGACCGTGCACGTGCCGGGGCGCCTGTTCAGCGTTGGTCCGGCGGCAGTGAACGGCGTACCGCGCCTGTTCGCCCGCAACGAGCGCCTGGTCTGCCACTTCGACACCAGCTTCGGGCCGATGGTCAGCGTGATGGTCGGTGCGCTGCTGGTGTCCGGGGTGGAAACCGTGTGGAGCGGCGAGGAGATTCCGCACTATGGCGACCGCATCACCCGCAAGGACTACCGCGGCCAGGGCATCAGGCTGGAGCGCTTTGCCGAGATGGCGCGCTTCAACTACGGCTCCACCGTGATCGTGCTGCTGCCGCCGGGCGTGGCTGACTTCGCCCCGCAGCTGGGCGCTGAAAGCCCGGTGCAGCTGGGCCAGGCGCTGGCCAGGCTGCGCTGAGGCTTCGGTAGTGCCGGCCGCTGGCCGGCATCTCCGCTGATCCAACGCGTCGAGCATTGCCGGCCAGCGGCCGGCACTACCGGTACTCGTGTTACTGCAGGGACGGGGCCGGACCGACGTCCATGCCGTCGTAGTCTTCCACGCCCTTCTCCGCGGCCAGCGCCGCGAACTCCTGGTTGCGGCGGTCAAGCGAGGCTTCGTCGTGGATCTCCACGCGCTCCACATGCAGCACGTGGAACGGCGCGTCGCCCTCTTCCGGATCCTGTTGGAACAATTCCACGAAGGTGTAACCCTGCGCCTGCAGGTGCTGCGCCAGTGCCTGCAACGGCTCGGCAGTGGAGTGCACGAAGAAGTACCCCCACAGCAACGGGCCGGTGATGTCCCAGTCGGTGTTTTCGCGGAGGTTGGCGAACAGGTTGCGGGTGTCTTCGAGGTCCATGCGGATTCCAGGGGTCGTGGGGATTACTTGTCGCAGCCCTGCAGCTTCAGCGTCTGGCCGTGGCGCAGGCTGTAGGCCGGGGCCTTCAGGCCATTGGCGCGGGCCAGGGTGGGCACGTCGCACTGGAACTTGGCCGCGATGGCGCCCAGGGTTTCACCCCGGCCCACCTTGTGGCTGCGCACCGGCTTCGGGCGCGCCGCCGGGCGCGGCGTGGCCACTGGAGCAACCGGCGTGGTCGGCACGCTGGTGGACGCGGCCGCATCGGCCACCGGCACCACGCCGCCCACGGCCACGCTGCCGGTGTAGCTGGTCGCGGCCGGGCGCTTGATTGCTGCGTTCAGATCGGCGGTGATCAGCGTGCGGGCCAGGTCGGCACGCGGGCCACTGACGCAGTTGCGCTGGTACAGGCCGGCGATGCGGGTGGTGGCGTTGATCAGCGTGCCGGCCGGGATCCAGCCATCGGCCTCATAGCGCGGGTTGAGGTTGCGCAGCGCGCGCATGTAGCCATCGCGGGTGCCGTGGCTACCCAGGCAGATGGTCAGTTCGTAGATGGTGGTCGACTTGGCCAGGCGCAGCGTGGCCGGCTGCGCGCTGATCTTCGGGAACTCCACGCCGTACTGCTGCGGGTGCAGGAAGATCCAGGCCGCGGCGATCACCATCGGCACGTAGTCCTTGGTCTCGCCGGGGAACTGGTTGTAGACGCTGTCGGTCCAGAAGCTCTGCCCGGCGCTCTGCTTGAACACGCGCGCGGCGCGGCCTTCGCCACCATTGTAGGCGGCCACCGACATTTCCACGTTGTTGTTCAGTTCGCGCAGGCGCTCGTTGAGGTAACTGGCGCTGGCTTCGGCGGCGCTGCGCGCGTCAAAGCGGGTGTCGAAGCCGGTGCCGTCCGGGCCGAGGCCGAAGCGGCGGCCGGTGGCCGGCATGAACTGCATCAACCCGGCGGCGCCAGCGCGCGATGAAGCATGCACGCGGCCGTTGGATTCCTTGGCCATGATGCCGAACAGCAGCGCTTCAGGCAGGCCACGCTTCTCCCACTCCGGCCACATCACCGCACGCAGGTTCTGGTAGTTCTCGTAGCTGGTCAGCAACGCCGGGCGCATGTCGGTCAGCCAGCGGCGGATGCCGGCCTGCACCGCCGGGTTGTATTCGACCATGCTGTCGAAGGCGTGCCGCTTGTCGTTCAGCAGCGCGGCAGCGCGCGCGGCCTCCGGTACGTCGGCGGTAAGCGGGCCGATGTGGTCGGGGTCGGCTTCCAGGCGATCACCGCCCTCGTCGGCCACGTCATCGCTGGCGGCCGCGTCGGCGTCGTGCTTGAGCAGGCGCTTGTAGCTGGCCAGCAGGGTGCCCATCTGGCAGCCCTTCTGCTTCACGCAGTCGTTGAGGACATCTTCCATGTCCTCCAGCGCGGCGTCGGCTTCGTTGCTGCCCTTGGGGTCGGCATTGGCGACCAGCAGCAGCGCATCGCTGTAACGCTTCTCGGCGACGGTCATGCGCTGCTGCAGCGCATCCACCTTCACCTTGTCCCGGGCCGAAACCCGCTGCGCATGGGCGTCGGGCGCCAGGGAAACCAGGCCGGCCAGGGCCAGCAGCGGCCAACCGCGGGAAATCAGGACAGGAACGGGCATTGATGGCACTGTGTGCGAAACAGGCAGGCAGAGTAGCGGCGCCGCCAAGGTCCGGGCAAGCCGACCTTCGGACCGTCACCGCCGGCGGTTAACATTGGGCTATTCACCACAAGGGCTGGACCATGGATCCGATTCTGCTCGGCAAAGGCATCACCGACGATGTGGCCGTCACCCTGCTGCCGAAACTCGGCAACCGCCACGGCCTGGTGGCCGGCGCCACCGGTACCGGCAAGACCGTGACCCTGATGACCCTGGCCGAGGGCTTCTCGCGGCTGGGCGTGCCGGTGTTCCTGGCCGATGTGAAGGGCGATGTGTCCGGCCTGGCGGTGCCCGGCACCGGCGCCGAGAACCTGCTCAAGCGCGCCGCCGAGATCGGCGTGGCCGACTACGCACCGGCCGCCAGCCCGACCATTTTCTGGGACCTGTACGGCAAGCTGGGTCACCCGGTGCGCACCACGGTCAGCGAGATGGGCCCGACCCTGCTGGCGCGCATCCTCGAGTTGAACGACACCCAGTCCGGCGTGCTCGACATCGTGTTCAAGCTGGCCGACGACCGTGGCCTGCTGCTGCTGGACATGGACGACCTGCGCGCCCTGCTCGGCCTGGTGGCCGAGGAGCGCAAGGACATCTCCACCGAGTACGGCCTGGTCAGCGCGCAGTCCATCGCTGCGATCCAGCGGTCGGTGCTGCGCCTGGCGCAGGATGGCGGCGAGAACTTCTTCGGTGAGCCGGCCCTGGAACTGGCCGACATCATGCGGGTCAATCACGACGGCCGCGGCATGATCGGCATCCTTGCCGCCGACCGGCTGGTGCTCAAGCCGAAGCTGTATTCCACCTTCCTGTTGTGGCTGCTGTCGGAGCTGTTCGAGCAGCTGCCGGAGGTGGGCGACCTGGACAAGCCGAAGCTGGTCTTCATCTTCGACGAAGCGCACCTGCTGTTCGACGATGCACCGCCGTCGCTGGTGCAGCGCATCGAGCAGGTGGTGCGCCTGATCCGCTCCAAGGGTGTGGGCGTGTACTTCTGCTCGCAGTTCCCTGATGACGTACCGGGCAACATCCTCGGCCAGCTCGGCAACCGCGTGCAGCATGCGCTGCGTGCATTCACCCCGCGCGACCAGAAGGCAGTGAAGACTGCTGCCGAAACCTTCGTGCCGAACCCGAAGCTGGACGTGGCCAAGGTGCTCAGCCAGCTCGGTACCGGCGAAGCGCTGGTGTCCACGCTGCAGGACAAGGGTGTGCCGATGCCGGTGCAGCAGACGATGATCGCGCCGCCGCGCTGCCGGATGGGGCCGATCACCGACGCCGAGCGTGCCCAGGTGCGTGCCGGCAGCCCGGTCGGCAGCCGCTACGACACCGCGATCAACCGCGAATCGGCCGCCGAACTGCTGGCCCAGCGTGCGCAGAAGACCGTCGAACAGGCGCAGGCACCGGCCGCGCGCAGCCGCGAGCAGGACGAAGCGCAGGAAGGCGGTTTCGGCCAGGCGATCAAGGACGCGATCTTCGGCACCAAGCGCCGCCAGGGCATGATCGAAACCATGGCCAAGCAGACCACGCGCACCGTCGGCACCAAGCTGGGCAACCAGATCGTGCGTGGCATCCTGGGTGGCATCTTCGGCGGCAAGCGCTGATCCGCCACTACTGGGGTCGGATCCCTTTCCTGCGGAAAGGATCCGACCCCATCGTTCCCCTGAAAAGAAGTCGCACCACATGTCGCGTTGGCGTCCCCCTGCAGAAAAGAGTACCGCCCTGATCACTGCCTCCGGCCATGCCCGGCTGAAGACCGAGCTGGATGACCTGTGGCGTGTGCGCCGCCCCGAGGTGGTGAAGGCACTGGCCGCGGCCGCTGCGGAAGGCGACCGTTCGGAAAACGCCGAGTACACCTATCGCAAGAAGCAGCTGGGCGAGATCGACCGTCGTGTGCGCTACCTGACCAAGCGGTTGGAATCGCTACGCGTGGTCGATACCACGCCGACCGATCCGCTGGCGGTGTTCTTCGGCGCATGGGTGGAACTGGAGAACGTGGACAGCGGTGAGACCAGCCGCTATCGCATTGTCGGGCCGGATGAGACCGATGCTGGGCTGGGCTGGATCAGCATCGATTCCCCCCTGGCGCGTGCGCTGCTGAAGAAGCGGCTGGATGATGAGTTCTCGGTGGAGCTGCCCGGCGGCCAGTTCACCTTTGCGGTGATCGGAGTGGAATACGAGCCGTTGTAGCGTCGACTGTCAGTCGACCACCGCGCCAAGCGCGGCACAAACCTCCGCAGCCGGACGGTAAACGCACCGCGATCCTCATCGCGGTTGATGACTCGCCGAAGCCATCTGTCGGGCGTTCACGGCCTCGGAACGAAGAGCAGTCGACTGACAGTCGACTCTACATAGCCCCGTGCAACGGCGGCGGGTACTGGCGGCCGGCACGCAGCGGGCGGAAGTACGCGGCATCTGCATAGAAGGCGGCATCCTGTCCATGGTGCCAGCCCGGGATTCCCGCCAGCGGCAGCGGACGCAACTGCAGGGGATCGGTCACTGCCCTGCCCTCGACGATGGCCGAAGCCACTGCGTCAACGCAGGCATCATCGACTTCGCCGTGCACCACCACGCACTTGCCGACCAGCAGGCGCCCCGGTAGCAGCGCCTGCTCCATCAGCGCGTGCCCGAATATCGCAGCGATTGCGATGTCACCACTCTGCCAGCGCGCAGGCTCGAACAACGCCGGCCAATCATGCACGTCCCATGCGGCCAACACGTCCTCATCGCGCACACGCACGATCACACCGGTTTCGTCGAACTGGGTCAGCGCGGCCTGCGCGCGATTGCGCTGGCCCGGCGGCATGGATGCGATATGCCTGCACTGCTGCACATTGAGCACCTGCTTGAGCTGCGGGTAACGGTCCCACACCAGTGCATTGAACAGGTCATGCCAGTTGTCGGCGCGGGTGGCGATGCGCCCCTGTGCGATGCGGGCTTCGTAGTGCAGGCCGTCGGCCAGCAGCGCGGCATCCTGCTCGACCAGGTGCTTGCCGGGCAGCGTGAGGCGTGCCTCGAGCGCTGCAATGGACGGCCACTCAGGGCTGGCCAGCAGGTCATGGATGTCGCGCAACCCGGCAAACACCGGGTGCGCGAACACCTGCGGATCGACCGCCGCACGCGGCGGCGGCACGAAGCGGCGCACACCGCTGCCGTCACCGGCGGCGGTCGTCGCTGCGGTCACAGCATCTTGAGATCGAATGCCGGGCGGGTAGCGGCGGGCAGCGCATCACCGTACAGGTCGTGCTCGTCGCTCTCGGTGATTTCCACGTCGACGAACTCACCCACGCGCAGCGGCACCTGGTCGGCATTCTGGATGTGCACCAGGCCGTCGATCTCCGGCGCATCGGCCTTGGAACGGGCCACGGCGATGTCACCTTCGATGGCATCGACCAGGCACTGCTGCACGGTACCGATCTTGGCTTCCAGGCGCGCGGCGGAAATCTTCGCCTGCTTCTCCATGAAACGGGCCAGGCGTTCCTGCTTCACTTCTTCCGGCACCGCATCGGGCAGGTCGTTGGCGGTGGCACCTTCGACCGGTGAGTAGGCAAACGCACCGACGCGATCCAGCTGTGCCTCGTCCAGGAACGACAGCAGTTCTTCGAACTCGGCCTCGGTCTCGCCCGGGAAGCCGACGATGAAAGTCGAACGCACGGTGATGTCCGGCGCGATACGGCGCCAGTTCTGCACACGCTCCAGGGTCTTCTCGACCGCACCCGGACGCTTCATCAGGCGCAGGATGCGCGGGCTGGCGTGCTGGAACGGAATGTCCAGGTACGGCAGGATGCGGTTCTCGGCCATCAGCGGCACCACCTCGTCCACGTGCGGGTACGGGTAGACGTAGTGCATGCGAACCCACGCATCCAGCTCGGACAGACCTTCGCACAGTGCCTTCAGGCGGGTCTGGTAGGCCTTGTTGCGCCACATCTTCTCGGCGTACTTCACGTCCACGCCATAGGCCGAGGTGTCCTGGGACACCACCAGCAGCTCGCGCACGCCACCACGCACCAGGCGCTCGGCCTCACGCAGCACCTCGTCGACCGGGCGCGAGACCAGCTTGCCGCGCATCGACGGGATGATGCAGAAGCTGCACTTGTGGTTGCAGCCTTCGGAAATCTTCAGGTAGGCATAGTGGCGCGGGGTCAGCTTGATGCCGTAGTCAGGCACCAGGTCCACGAACGGATCGTGCTTGGGCGGCAGTGCTTCATGCACCGCTTCCATCACGCTGTGGTAGTCCTGCGGGCCGGACACCGCCAGCACGTTCGGATACGCCTCGCGGATCTGCTCCGGGCGCTTGCCCAGGCAGCCGGTGACGATGACCTTGCCGTTCTGGTTCATCGCCTCGCCAATCGCGTCCAGCGACTCGGTCACCGCCGAATCGATGAAGCCGCAGGTGTTGACCACCACCACATCGGCCGAATCGTAGGACGGGACGATGTCGTAACCTTCCGAGCGGAGCTGGGTGAGGATGCGCTCGGAATCGACAAGGGCCTTCGGGCAGCCAAGGCTGACGAAGCCGACTTTGGGGTTCAGCTGGGACATGGAATCGCGGGACTCTGGGGGCCTGGGCCCCTGCCGGCATGGCAGGGGTTCCTGGGGGCCGGGGCCTGAAAGGGCGCCAGTATACCGGGGTTGGCGGCCGGGCTCTGAATGGCCAGCCGCCCGATCGCGCACAGCCGCTGACACCGCGCTAACCCGCGCAGCACCGACAATGCAGTCCTGTCCCTGCAACGAGAGTAGATGACGATGGCCGAGTGGATCACCCTGGATACGCACCACGGCGCGGTACGGGCCTGGCAGGCACTCCCCGAGGGCACCGCGCGAGGCGGGCTGGTGGTGGTGCAGGAAATCTTCGGCGCGAACCCGCACATCCGCGGCGTGGCCGAACGCTTCGCCGCCGAGGGCTATGCGGTGCTGGCACCGTCGTTCTTTGACCTGATTGATGGCCCCGATGCCGACCCGGATGCCCTGCCCTACGACGCCGACGGCGTGAAGCAGGGCCTGGAACGGGTCAGCGCGCTGGGCATGGAGAAGGCGCTGGAAGTGGTCCGCGCGGCAGCCACCCGGCTGGCCCCCTACGGCAAGGTCGGCACCGTCGGCTACTGCTGGGGCGGTACGGTAGCGATGCTGTCCGCAGTGCGCCTGGGCCTGCCCTCTGTCAGCTACTACGGCGCGCGCAACGTCCAGTTCCTCGATGAGACGCCGAAGGCGCCGGTGATCTTCCACTTCGGCGCCCAGGACCGCAGCATCCCGTCGGAAGCGGTCCAGGCCCATCGCGAGAAGCTGCCGCAGATGGCCACCTTCGTCTATCCGGCCGACCACGCCTTCAACCGGGAGGTCGGACATGCGTATGATCCAGACAGCGCCGCCCTGGCGCTGCAACGCACCCTGGACTTCTTCTCGGAGCATCTTGGATGAGCGAATTCGAACTCGATTCACGCCTGGCCACCGATAGCGTGCTGGTGGCCGAAGGACCGTTGTCGCAAGTGCGGCTGATGAACGACGAACGATTCCCGTGGCTGGTACTGGTACCGCGCCTGGCCGGGGTCACCGAGTGGATCGAGCTGGACGGCGAGCAGCAGGACAAGCTGCGCACCGAGCTCAATCGCGCCTGCAAGGCCCTGAAGGGCGCCGACGGGGTGGAGAAGATCAACATCGGCGCGTTGGGCAACATCGTGCGCCAGCTGCACTTCCACGTGATCGGCCGCCATGACGGTGATCCGGCCTGGCCGGGCCCGGTCTGGGGCAGCGGTCCCGCGCACCGCTACGAAGCGGCCGCACTGGACCAGCATGTCGCCTACTGGAAGGAACGGCTAGGATATCCGGCCCACACCTGAGCCTTCGCCGACCCGATGCGATTCAACCTCGTTGCCGCCATCCTGCTGATCCTGATCGGCCTGTTCATGCTCGCCAGCAACCTCGGCTGGACGCACCTGAACCTGTCAAAGCTGCTGCTGACCTGGTGGCCGGTGGCGCTGGTGGGTGTCGGGATCGCGATGCTGTTCGGGCGCGGAAAATAACGAAGGCGGCGCATTGCGCCGCCCTCGTTCATGCAGAGCCGAGCCATGCTCGGCTGCCCCGCCTTGAAGCCGAGCATGGCTCGGCTCCACAAACCGCCTGCAATCTTCAGGTCCGCGGCAGGGTCACACCGGTCTGGCCCTGGTACTTGCCGCCACGATCGCGGTACGACGTCTCGCAGATATCATCAGCCGCGGCCTGGAAGAACAGCATCTGTGCAACGCCTTCGTTGGCGTAGATGCGCGCCGGCAGCGGCGTGGTGTTGCTGAATTCCAGGGTGACGTGGCCTTCCCATTCCGGCTCCAGCGGCGTCACGTTGACGATGATGCCGCAGCGCGCATAGGTGCTCTTGCCCAGGCACACCACCAGGGTGTCGCGGGGGATGCGGAAGTACTCGACGGTACGCGCCAGGGCGAAGCTGTTCGGCGGAATGATGCACTCGTCGGCGGTGATGTCGACGAAGCTGCCCGAGTCGAAATGCTTGGGATCGACGATGGTCGAGTTGATGTTGGTGAACACCTTGAACTCGCGCGAGCAGCGCACGTCGTAGCCATAGCTGGACGTGCCGTAGCTGACGATGCGCTCGCCGTTGGCCTGCTTGACCTGCCCTGCCTCGAACGGCTCGATCATGCCGTGCTGCTCGGACATGCGGCGGATCCAACGGTCACTCTTGATGCTCATGCTCTGTCCTGTTGAACGAGGGGGAATGGGGCTGCGCCCGAGGCGGCGATTCTACAGGCGGGTCGACTGTGCCGGCGATGCTTGCCCCTCGGTCCCGAGAGCCACTTCACGGCACCGCGCCCAAGACCGACGCCTCACAACAATGAATAACAAATGAGACTTATCGTCGCATTGCAGTTCAATTAGCATACATTTGTGTCACTTTAAATCATCTCGCCAGACACGAAACAAACCGAAACAAAAAATAAAATATCTTTTAATTCAATAACCTGAGAGGATTTTTCGACACCTCGCGCTTCATGAGCGCCAGATGAACATTGCGCAGGAAAGGCTTCATCGTTACGGTTTCATTCATCCTGAACAATTCGTTCAGGTCCGTTTGAATTGAACCGCTTCCCCTCTGCAACCGCAAAGGAACACGATGAATCTGAACTTCAATGGACGCGTCCTGAAGCGCACCGCTCTCGCGGTTGTCCTGGGCGCCCTGGCCGGCACCAGCTATGCCCAGAGCACTGCCGGTGACATCGTCGGTACGGCGTCCTCCGCCGACAAGGTCCAGGTCAAGAGTCTGGCCTCGGGTGCGACCCGCGAAACCAACGTCAGCAGCGACGGGCGCTTCCGCCTCTCCCAGCTGCCGACCGGCACCTATGAGGTGATCAGCTACAGCGGCGGCACCCAAGTAGGCAGCACCCGCGTCAATGTCGTCGCCGGTCAGACGGCCACGGCCACCTTTGCCGCTGGCAGCGCCACCTCGCTGGATACCGTCAATGTACGCGCGGCCGCCGTTGCTCCGATCGACCTGAGCAGCGTGGAAACCCGCACCACTTTCACCGCCGAGCAGCTCAACTCGCTGCCGGTTGGCCGCGATGTGACCAGCGTTTCGCTGCTGACGCCGGGCACCGTCTCCTCCAGCGGCTACTTCGGCCCGGCATCGTTCGGCGGTGCCTCGGCAGCAGAGAACAGCTACTACGTCAACGGTTTCAATGTCACCAACCTGTATGACAGCCTGTCCTTCTCGGAAATCCCCTACCAGGCGATCGACCAGCTGGACGTGCAGACCGGCGGCTATGGCGCGAAGTACGGCTTCTCCACCGGCGGCGTGACCAGCGTCAACGTCAAGCGCGGCACCAACGAATGGAAGGGCGGTTTCTCCTGGACCGGTGCGCCATCGTGGGGGCGTGACCACCTCCCGAACTCGCACCGCAATGACGGCGAGATCTTCCGCGATTACAGCCAGGCCGACAGCTCCTCCAACGTCTACTCGGCCTGGGCCGGTGGTCCACTGATCGAAGACAAGCTGTTCGTGTTCGCCATGGGCCAGTTCAGCAACTCCAAGAGCTCGGTCTATGGCGGGCGCTCGGAGTACACCGACGCTGCTACCGGCGGCACCTCGTACGATTACCAGGTCAAGACGCCCTACTGGCTGCTGAAGGTCGACTGGTACCTCAACGAGAACAATCACCTGGAATACACCGGGTTCGACAACGGCAACCGCTATACCTACGACTACTACAACAATGTCTATGACGTGGAAGCCGAACGTTCCAACCGGACCAGCTACAAGGGTCAGCTGATCGGCAAGCGCGGCGGCCAGACCGACATCTTCAAGTGGACCAGCTACCTCACCGACAACCTGACCGCCTCGCTGCAGTACGGCCAGATGCGCAATACCGCCTCTGAGTTCACCGTCGACCGCAATGGCGTGATGAGCTACTACAACGGCGACGTCCACTCCCCGGACGGTGCCTGCCCGTACGTCGTCTACAACGGCAACCCGATCGGTTGCTCGGTCGCCTCGTCGGTCGACATGATGGGCGGCAAGAACGAGCGCAAGGGCGGCAAGCTGGACTTCGAATGGCAGCTCGGCAACCACCGCCTGGCATTCGGCTACAGCGACGAGAAGTGGGAGTCCACCCAGGGCACGGCTTACTCCTCCGGTGCCTACTGGGTCGTTCGCCCGACGCGCGCGCGCCCTGACGCATACCGGATCAACTACCGCACCGGCGGCAGCGTCAGCATCGACCAGAAGTCGTGGTATGTGCAGGACAACTGGCAGATCACGGACAACTTCATGCTCTACCTGGGCATGCGCAATGATTCGTTCAACAACAAGAACACCGACGGCGTGAGCTTCGTCAAGCAGGACGACATCTGGCAGCCGCGCCTGGGCTTCTCGTGGGATGTCACCGGCGACGGCCGCAGCAAGCTGTTCGGTTCACTGGGCCGCTACTCGCTGCCGGTCGCGGCGAACGTCTCCCTGCGCGCTGCCAGCCCGTCGTACTACACCGTCGACTACTACGACTACCTGGGTTCCTACGACCCGGTTTCGGGCAAGCCCAATGTCGCAGCCACGCCTTACAACAGCCTGGTCTACAACGGCGAAAACGGCTCAACTCCGGACCCCAAGGCCGTCGCCAGCCGTGGCCTGAAGCCGTACACGCAGGATGAAGCCATCCTGGGCTACCAGTACCAGCTGTCCAGCGCCAATGATTTCTTCAATGACTGGACGGTCGGCATCAAGGCCACCTACCGCAAGATCCACAACGTCATCGACGATACCTGCGACTCCCGCGCCATCTACAACGCCGCCGTGGCCGCTGGCTACGACGTGTCGAGCTGGGACAGCGAATGGAGCGTGCCGGGCAGTCTGCCGGGCTGCTACCTGTTCAATCCGGGCCAGGATCTGAACATCTCCCTGGACGTCAACGGCGATGGCACTCCGGAAGACATCCACGTGCCGGGCAACGTGCTGGGGCCGAAGGCCAAGCGCACGTACAAGGCACTGACACTGAGCGCGGACAAGCGCACCGATCGCTGGTACGCCAGCCTGTCGTATACCTGGTCCAAGCTCGATGGCAACTATGAAGGCCTGGTCAAGAGCGCCAATGGCCAGGACGATACCGGCACCACGTCGGACTTCGACTTCGCCGAGATCATGTACGGCGCGGACGGCTACCTGTTCAATGACCACCGTCATTCGATCAAGCTGTTCGGTTCGTATGATTTCACGCCCGAGTGGCAGCTGGGCCTGAACATCCAGGCACAGTCCGGTTCCCCGATCAGCTGCTTCGGCGGCGGCACCGGCACCTTCGACACCGAGTACGGCTACGGCGCCGCCTTCCACTATTGCAATGGACAGTTGTCGCCGCAGGGCACCACCGGTCGCACGCCGTGGACGCTGAATGTCAGCCCGAGCCTGACCTATCGTCCGAACTGGCTGTCGGGCCTGAGCATCCAGGCATCGGTGCTCAATGCCTTCAACAGCATCAAGCCGCTGCAGGTCTATGAGGTGACCCGCGACGAAGACTACGACCGCACCTACAACAACGTGGGCGTGGGCAAGTACTACACCACTCCTCGCTACGTCCGCTTCCAGGTCCAGTACGACTGGTAAACGGTTCCCTCTCCAGGAACTCCTCGGATTGCCGCCGGCCTCGCGCCGGCGGCTTTTTCTTTGCGGCCGCGGTCAGAGCAGCGACGACAGGATCGGAATCGACGCCCGCGGGCGCTTGCCCACTTCCTCGATCAGGCGCTGCGCGGCATGGCGGTAGGCCTGCGCCGGCACCGAATCGGGCTGCGCCACGGTGATCGGGGTACCGCTATCGCCCTGCTCGCGGATGCCGATCTGCAGCGGCAGCGATCCCAGCAGCGGCACGCCGTACTGCGCGGCCATGCGCTCGCCACCGCCCTCGCCGAACAGATGCTCGACATGCCCGCAGTGGCTGCAGGTGTGCACGGCCATGTTCTCGACAATGCCCAGCACCGGCACCTCGACCTTCTCGAACATCTTCAGCGCCTTCCTCGCATCCAGCGTCGCGATGTCCTGCGGCGTGGTGACGATCACCGCACCGGCCAGCGGGATCTTCTGGGTCAGAGTCAGCTGGATGTCGCCGGTGCCCGGCGGCAGGTCGATCAGCAGGAAATCCAGGTCATCCCACAGCGTGTCGTTGAACAGCTGGGTCATT
The DNA here is from genome assembly GCF_030985535.1 of Stenotrophomonas sp. Sm2128. NCBI lineage: Bacteria > Pseudomonadati > Pseudomonadota > Gammaproteobacteria > Lysobacterales > Lysobacteraceae > Stenotrophomonas > Stenotrophomonas sp. Sm2128. The sequence goes on along the minus strand of NZ_JAPTFQ010000046.1, from coordinate 2,221 downwards.
GCCGAGGTGGCCATCGGACCGCGCCAGATCATCGGCGTGTCCTCTTCGATCAGGTAACCGATCGACATCGTGTCCACGCCGAACGCGCGCAGGGGCTCGATGCTCTTGTTGTCGGGACTTTCCGGCCGCCCGGACAAGCCCAGCATGGCGGGCACGCTGGGGCCGTAGATGTCCGCGTCCAGCACGCCGACACGTGCGCCCAGCTGCTGCAGCGCCACGGCCAGATTGACCGCGGTGGTCGACTTGCCCACGCCGCCCTTGCCGGAGCCGACCGCGATGACATTGCGGATGCGGGCATGTGGCGTCAGTCCCTTCTGGACCTGGCTGGCATGGGGGCGGCGGGGGGAACTGTTCACAACGGGCACCAGCTGTATCAGGGGGAATAACCCAACATCATACAAGCTGGACGTAGCCTGACTGAAATTCAGGATTGCTACAGATTCGTGCACAGATTGTTAAGTTCATGTTACGTTCCTGAAGCACTGTTTTGGGCTGCGAAGCTGGTTCCCAGCGCGCACGATGGCGCATGCGCAGTGCCGTTTTTGTTTTTGCTCTCTATTGGAACTACATGAAATACGCAAGCAACACCGCACGTCGCAACACGCTCGCCGTCGCCCTGATTTCCGCCCTGATGGCCGCCGCCCCGGCAATGGCCCAGGACAAGGCGACCAACCTGGACAAGATCACCGTCACCGGTTCGCTGATCCCGCAGACCCAGGTTGAAACCCAGACCCCGGTGATGTCCATCACCTCCGAAGACATCCAGGCACGCGGCTTCACCAGCGTGGCCGAAGTGCTGCAGCAGTCCTCGCTGACCACCGGCGGCCTGCAGGGTGGCCAGACCTCGGGTGCCTTCACCCAGGGCGCCGAAGCTTCCGGCATGTTCGGCCTGAACCCGGGTTACACCAAGTACCTGATCAACGGCCGCCCGATGCTCTCGTATCCGGCGCTGTACAACGGCAGCGAATCGTTCAACAACCTCAGCGGCATTCCGGTCGACATCGTCGAGCGCATTGAAGTGCTGCCGGGCGGCCAGTCCTCGCTGTACGGTTCGGACGCCATCGCCGGCGTCGTCAACATCATCCTGAAGGAGCGCATGGACGGCGGCACGATGACCGTCCGCGGCGGCACCTACACCGAAGGTGGTGGCAGCAACCTGCGCATCAGCGGCGCGCATGGCTTCACTGCCGTCGACGGGCGCTTCAACGCACTGGTCAACGTCCAGTACGAAAAGGGCAACCCGATCTGGGGCTACCAGCGCGACATCACCCGCCAGACCAACCCGGTCGGCTTCACACCGCAGGCTCCGTCCAATGACTTCCTGGTCACCGGTGGCGGCAAGTACTACATGATGGACCCGAGCCGCTGCGCCAATGTCGCCGGCCTGTACGACGGCACCACCACCGTCGGCTTCCGTGAAGGCAAGGGCGAGTCCTGCGGCTCGATCTACAGCGCGGGCTACAAGACGCTGAAGAACTCCAAGGACAGCGGTCAGTTCTACTCGACCATGACCTTCGACGTGAACGACAACCTGCAGCTGTTCGCCGACGTGCTGTACAGCAAGGAAAAAACCGAGTTCACCTCCGGCTCCAGCGCCCTGTGGTGGGGCACGCAGTCGGGCATGGGCGGCTTCTACGACCAGGGCCTGGGCAAGGTCGTGAACCTGCAGCGCGCCTTCGCGCCGGAAGAAATCGGCGTCGGCGACTACAACAACATCCTCAATGCCGACCGCAGCCGTTCCTACCAGGTCACCCTGGGTGCGAAGGGCATGTTCGGTGACTGGGACTACAGCGCCAGCTTCACCCGTGGCGAATACCGCCTGGACCAGGACCGCTTCGTACGCTGGAAGGACAAGATCAACGGCTTCTTCGCCGATCGCGTCCTCGGCCAGCAGCTGGGCACCTACACCGACCCGAAGACCGGTGGCCAGTTCGGCATCTACAACCCGAACTATGCTGCGTTCTACTCGCCGATCACCCCGGAAGAGTTCGGCAGCTTCACCGGCTACGGCACCCACCACAGCAAGACCTGGCAGAACCTGGGCCGCGTGCAGCTGACCAACGGTTCGCTGTTCAGCCTGCCGGGCGGTGACGCCGGCCTGGCCGTGGTCCTGGAAGGCGGCAGCGAAGGCTGGAACTACTCGCCGAACCAGTCGTTCATCGACGGCAATGTGTGGGGCACCACCGCCGTGGGGGGGGCCCGCCCCCCCCCCCCCCCCCCC